>NZ_RZQE01000130.1:0-12904 GCF_004022955.1 Mesorhizobium sp. M7A.F.Ca.US.002.01.1.1
TCCTTTTCCTTGGTATGGCCGCTGAAGCCATAGCCGACGTTGAGACCGGCGTAGGGGCCGGCCCACGAAGCGACGGGAAGTTCAGCGATCGGCGCAGGTGCCGGCGGCTCTTCCGAAACCACGTCAGCAGCATAGGCAGTTCCGCTGAGGGCGAAGAGCCCGAGCGCAACGGCCAGCGGCCGTGCGAATTTGAGATTGGCTTGCATTGTTCTTTACTCCTTAAGCCACAGGACACAGGCTTGTTTCTCACGATCGCCATCGACCCGTCCGGGGGGTGAAACGGATCTGGCGTTCGTCGGTTCCAAATGTCGTGTCAAAATGCGGCTGAAGCGAACCTGAACTTGGGTCATTCCCCGGCGCAAATGAGGCAGAACCTTGACGTTGCATCTTCGCAACAGCGAAATGGCAGGAACCATCCGGTGCTGCGCTGCACACCGCTTGGTGCAAGGACTCCAGCACCCTATATTGCGGTCGGGCACGCCTGAGTCCAGGGCGGGCCAAGATGCCCAAACGGCCGTTTCGCCACAATGCTGCCCAAGGTGCGAACACCATTTAACGCATGCCGGGCCATATTTCGCCGGCACTGCTTTTTCGGGCCGAAATTGAGGATTGACACCATATGAGCAAAGCCACTGTCACGGCGCTGGTGACGGGCGGGGCCAGGCGGATCGGCAGGGCGATCGTCGAGGATCTCGCCGCGCACGGTTTTGCCGTCGCCATCCATTGCAACCGCTCGCGCACCGAGGCCGATGCGTTGGCTGCCGAAATCATCGCCGGAGATGGCCGCGCCGCGGTGGTCGCCGCCGACCTGACCGATATGGACGCCATCGATGACCTTATCGGCGAGGCGCAAGCAGCGCTCGGGCCGCTCTCGCTGCTGGTCAACAACGCGTCGCTCTTCGAGGACGATTCGGTTCTGGATTTCGACTGGCGGGCCTGGGACCGGCACTTTGCCGTCCATGTGAAAGCGCCCGCGCTCCTGGCGCAGAATTTCGCCCGGGCACTACCGGCAGGGCAGGAGGGCCTGATCGTCAACATGATAGACCAGCGCGTCTGGCGGCCGACGCCGCGCTACTTTTCCTATGCACTGTCCAAATCGACGCTGTGGACAGCCACCCAGATGATGGCGCAAGCGCTCGGTCCCCGCGTCCGCGTCAATGCCATCGGCCCGGGGCCGACATTGAAGAACGCGCGTCAGGACGACAGCGATTTTGCAGCCCAAGTCGATGGCTTGATCCTCAAGCGCGGCCCGGAATTGCCGGAATTCGGCGCCACAATCCGCTATCTCTGGGAAGCGCGCTCGGTCACCGGCCAGATGATCGCGCTCGATGGCGGCCAGCATCTTGCGTGGCAGACGCCCGATGTGACAGGCATGACGGAATGAGTCCTATAGACCACAAAAGCAAGCCGCGCGGCGGCACCGACGATCTGCCTCCCGATATCGACCTCGAGGACGAGGCGGTCGAGGAGATGGTTGAAACCGTCGGTCCCGATGTCGCCTTCACCGCCATCGACTGGACGCCGCATGCCGGCGACGCGGAAGGCATGATCGGTGCCGAGGTGATCCAGACGCTGGTCAAGCGGCTGCCCAACGCGCCCGGCGTCTACCGCATGATGAACGCTGCCGGCGATGTGCTCTATGTCGGCAAGGCGCGCAGCCTGAAGAAGCGCGTCACCAACTACGCGCAAGGCCGCTTCCACACCACCCGCATCGGCCGCATGGTGCGCGAGACGTCGACGATGGAGTTCGTCGTCACCCGCACCGAGATCGAAGCGCTGCTGCTCGAAGCCAATCTTATCAAGCGCTTGCGGCCGCGATTCAACGTCCTGATGCGCGACGACAAGTCGTTTCCCTATATCCTCTTGACCGGCGACCATGTCTCGCCCGGCATCTATAAGCATCGCGGCGCGCGTTCGCGCAAAGGCGATTATTTCGGCCCCTTTGCTTCGGCCGGTGCCGTTGGCCGCACCATCAACTCGCTGCAGCGCGCCTTTCTGCTGCGCAGTTGCACCAACTCGTTCTACGAGAACCGCACGCGGCCATGCCTGCTTTATCAGATCAAGCGCTGCGCCGGTCCCTGCACCGGCGAGGTCTCGCACCAGGACTATGCCGAGCTGGTCAATGAGGCGAAGGACTTCTTGTCCGGCCGCAGCCAGAAGGTGAAGACGGAAATCTCGGCCGCCATGCAGCAGGCGTCGGAAGCTCTCGATTTCGAGCGCGCCGCGATCTATCGCGACCGGTTAGCGGCCCTGTCGCATGTGCAGAGCCACCAGGGCATCAATCCGGCGACCGTCGACGAAGCCGATGTCTTCGCCATCCATCAGGAAGGCGGCCAGGTCTGCATCCAGGTGTTCTTCTTCCGCACCGGCCAGAACTGGGGCAACCGCGCCTATTTCCCCAAGGCCGATCCGGCGTTGGAAGCAGCCGAGGTGCTGGGCTCGTTCCTGGCGCAGTTCTATGACGACAAGCCGACGCCGCGGAACATTCTTCTGTCGCATGGCGTCGAGGATCAGGAATTGCTGGCCGAGGCGCTCTCCACCCGCGCCGGCCGCAAGGTCGCGATCTCCGTGCCGCAGCGCGGCGAGAAGAAGGACCTGACCGACAACGCTTTGCAGAATGCCCGCGAAGCGCTCGGACGCCGGCTGGCTGAAACCTCCACCCAGGGACGCCTGCTTGCCGGTTTCGCCGAGACATTCGGCCTGCCGAAGCCGCCAGTGCGCATCGAGGTCTACGACAATTCGCACATCATGGGCACCAATGCCGTCGGCGCCATGGTCGTTGCCGGACCGGAGGGGTTCGTGAAGAACCAGTACCGGAAATTCAACATCCGCTCGACCGAGATCACGCCTGGCGACGATTTCGGCATGATGCGCGAGGTGATGGAACGGCGGTTTTCGCGGTTGCTCAAGGAGCATGGCGATGTCCCGGCTGGGGATGCAGCCGGCGGTTCGGCAGACGATATGGAGGACGATATCTCCGGCAGCTTCCCGGCCTGGCCCGATGTCATCCTGATCGACGGTGGCCAGGGCCAGATGACCGCGGTGCGCAAGATCCTCGCCGATCTCGGCATCGAGGATCGCGTGGTTGCCATCGGCATCGCCAAGGGCCAGGACCGCGATGCCGGCCGCGAGCGGTTCTTCGTCAAAGGCAGGGACTCGTTTTCGCTACCGGTCCGCGACCCCGTGCTCTATTTCGTCCAGCGGCTGCGCGATGAGGTTCACCGTTTCGCGATCGGCTCGCATCGGGCTCGCCGCAAGAAGGAAATGGTCAAGAGCCCACTGGATGAGATCAGCGGCATCGGTCCCGGCCGCAAGCGGGCATTGCTGCTGGCATTCGGCACCGCCAAGGCGGTCAGCCGCGCGGCCATCGAGGATCTGCGGAAAGTCGACGGGATTTCCGAGCAGGTGGCGAAACTGGTCTACAATCACTTCCACGAGAGTTGAAAAATCTGGCACTTTCATCTGGCCTGTCGAATCTGGCCTGTTGACCCCCCACATTCGCTTCTGATTTGAGTAGGCAGGCAGAAAGAGTTTCCCGGATATGGCCAAGCGCGCGTTCAACCTGCCCAACATGCTCACCTACGCCCGCATCGTCGCGGTGCCGATGGTGGTGCTGTGCTTTTTTCTCGAAGGACATCTGAAGTCGAGCGACTTTGCCCGCTGGTCGGCGCTGATCATCTTCCTGCTCGCCTCGATCACCGATTATCTGGATGGCTATCTGGCGCGCGCCTGGCAACAAACCTCCAACATCGGCAAGATGCTCGACCCGATCGCTGACAAGCTGCTGGTCGCCACCTGCCTGCTGCTGCTGGCTGCGGACACCGATCGCCATGCGGGCATTGCCGGCTGGTCGTTGTGGGCGGCGATCATCATCCTGTGCCGCGAAATCCTCGTCTCGGGCCTGCGCGAATATCTGGCGGCGCTGAAAGTCTCGGTGCCGGTGACGCAGCTGGCAAAATGGAAGACCGCCATCCAGATGGTCGCCATAGCGTTCCTCTTGGCCGGACCAGCCGGCGACAAGATCTTTCCGCTGACCACCCAGACCGGGCTGGTGCTGCTGTGGATCGCGGCGTTGGTCACGCTCTACACCGGCTACGACTATTTCCGCGCCGGCCTCAAGCACATCATGGACGAGTGAGATGACGACCCGGCTCATCTATTTTGCCTGGGTGCGCGAGCGCATCGGCATGCCCGAGGAAGACGTCGACTTGCCGGCTGGCATCGAGACGGTCGCCGATCTCCTGCGCTGGCTGAAATCGCGCGGCGAGGGCTACGAGCACGCGCTGCAATATCCCGACGTGATCCGCGTCGCCATCAACCAGGAGCATGTCGAGCACCGCGAGAAGATCGCGGGCGCCCGCGAAATCGCGCTGTTCCCGCCGATGACCGGGGGCTGACATGACCGGCGCGGTCTTACCTGTCGTGCGCATTCAGCGCCAAGATTTTGACGTCGCGGCCGAGATCGCCAGACTGACGCTAGGCCGCGCCGATATCGGCGCCGTGGTGAGCTTCTCAGGCCTTTGCCGCGACGAGCAGGGCGCGCTCTCAGCGCTCGAGCTCGAACACTATCCCGGTATGGCCGAAGCAGAAATCGCCCGCATCGCTGCTGAAGCGGTCGAGCGTTGGCCGTTGCAGGGGCTCACCGCCATCCACCGCCACGGGAAGATCGCGCCCGGCGAGAACATCGTGCTGGTGGTGGCAGCCTCCGCGCACCGCCATGCGGCGTTCGAGGCGGCGAATTTTCTCATGGACTATCTCAAATCGCGCGCGCCCTTCTGGAAGAAGGAGCATCGGGCTGACGGTTCGGAGGGTGGCTGGGTCGAGGCCAAGGAAGCCGATGCAACGGCCGCGCAACGCTGGAAAGCGTCCGAATAAGATCGCCGCAGCCATGCATTGACCGCAATCCTTTGGCCAATTGGCGGAATTGGTCAGCCTGGGCATTGGCAGCCCGGGGCATTGGCAGCCCAGGGCATTGGCAGCCCGGGGTGAGGGAGATAGTCATGCTGGACAGGATCGCGGAGTTCTTCATCTTCGGTTTCGTGCCTCTGGTCGTCGGCATATTGGCCGTTCCTGAGCAGTCTGTTGCCGCCGAAAAGGCAGTGAGAGGCGAAGTGATCTATCGCGAGCGCATTGCCTTGCCGCCCAGTGCCGTGCTCTCCGTGCAACTTGCCGATGTGTCGCTGGCCGATGCGCCGGCCACCATTATCGGCGAGCAGAAAGTAAAGCCGACCGGCCAGGTGCCGATCAGCTTCGAGATCAAATTCGACCCTTCCGTCATCCGGTCGCAGATGACTTACGCGTTGCAAGCCCGCATCACCGTCGACGACAAGCTCCTGTTCATCTCCGATATGCGCCATCAGGTCGATCCGCTGACCGACGTGCCGCAGACCATCATGCTGAAGATGGTCGCCCCGAACGCCGAGCCGACGGTTTCGGTCTTCGACCAGCTCTGGCTGGTCGACTATGTCGACGGCATCGGCGTCATCGCTGCCCCGCAAGCGACATTCAGGGTCAGCGAGGCCGGCAAGGCGGGCGGCAGCGGCCCCTGCAACACCTATTTCGCCACCGCCAAGGTCAATGGGCAAACGATCGTGATCGGAGACATCGGTTCGACCTACAAGGCCTGTGCGCCAGAGGTGATGGCCGAGGAAAAGGCGCTGTTCGATGCGCTGGCCAAGGCGGCGTCATACCGTGTCGAGGCCGGCAAGCTCATCATATCAGGCAAGGATGGCCGCGAGATCCTGCGCTTTAGCGCGGCGAGCTGACCCCCAACGAAAAAGGCCGGCGAAACGCCGGCCTTCTTTTTACGGAATCCAAGGTCTGGATCGTCGGCTCAGCCGACGATCTCGGTGTCCGAGAACCAGTACTTGATCTCTTCTGCCGCGGTCTCCGGTGCGTCGGAGCCGTGCACGGAGTTTTCGCCGATCGACAGCGCATGAACCTTGCGGATGGTGCCTTCGGCGGCGTTGGCCGGGTTCGTGGCGCCCATCACTTCGCGGTTCCTGGCAATGGCGTTCTCGCCTTCCAGCACCTGGACGACGGTCGGTGCCGACGACATGAATTCAACCAATTCGCCGAAGAAAGGACGGTCCTTGTGGACGGCATAGAAGCCTTCCGCTTCGCGGCGGCTCATCCAGACCCGGCGCGAGGCGATGACGCGCAGGCCTGCCTCTTCCAGCATCCTGGTGATGGCGCCGGTGAGATTGCGCCGGGTTGCGTCCGGCTTGATCATGGAAAATGTGCGTTCGAGCGCCATGGGTCGTCCTTGTCTGAGAATGGAATTGAGAGTGGCGGGCTCTATACAAGCCGCCCGGCCCATTGCCAAGGGCCCCCGATCAGACGGCTGCACAGCAACGCTTTGCTTGCTATAGTCGCGTGCCGGCGCCGCGCTGAGGTCGGGCCGTATGGAGACAACATGACCATGACAGACGATCGTCAGGAACGCATTCGCAACCGTGCGCACCAGATCTGGCTGCAAGAGGGCCAGCCGGCTGGACATCATGAGCGCCATTGGCATCAGGCGGCGGCGGATGTCGACCAGGAGGACGCCACGGACAAGTCGGCAGCCAAAAAGCCAACCAAGAAGGCAGCTGGCGCCGCCAAGCCAAAAGCCGCCCCCAAGGAGGCAAAGGCTGCCACGAAGGCCGGCAAGCCAAAGAAGGCGGCCAAGTAAGTTACTGCTTTACGGCGTCAAGCCGCGGCGGCGACCTTTCGTCCCAGCCCGCCATGCAGGTCGAGGCAGCGGGCGAACCACTGCGCCACCACGTCGCCGTCGTCGAGCAATTGGTAGGGCGAGGCTATGCGCGCCCATTGCAAGGCGCCGAAGACGATATAGTCGCCAAACAGCGGCGCCGCGCCGCCGATGAACGGCTGATAGAAAAGCATCGAGCGCAATGGCTCCAGCGAGGCTCTGAAAGTGCCGAGCCCGGCCTCCCTGGCGGCCTTCACCTCCTCCAGCCTCTTGCCAAGACGCTGCTCCCGGCTCTGGCGGAAATAGACGGCGTTTTCCGCGTCCTGCATGGCATGAAGGTCCATGATGGCCGCGGTGGTCACGTAGGGATGAATGGTCACTTGCGACCAGCGTTCGATGAAGCGCGCCATCGCCTCGCCGCCTTCACCGCCAAACAGCGTCGGCCGGTCCGGATAGGCTTCATCGAGATAGAGCGCGATGGCGAAGGAATCCGCGAGGACTGTCTCGCCGTCGCGGATCACCGGAACGGTTTTCGAAACGCCGCCCTCGACAGCGGGCACCTCGAGAAAGCGCGTCGGTACGGTTGATATGTCGAGCCCCTTGTGGGCAAGCGCCATCGCCACCTTCCAGCAATGCGGGCTGAACGGACGTGTGCTGTCGCGTCCGACGAGATCATAAAGCAGAATGGTCATTGGCGGCGGCTCCCGTGCGGGTTAGGTAGGCCCCGCATCGACGCGAGCCGAGGGAAGCCATGAGACAGCATTTCATGATGTTTGCGGCCTATAATCAATGGGCCAACGGTCGCATCTATGATGCCGCCGCCGAACTCGATGATGAGGAATTCAACCGCGATGTCGGCGCCTTCTTCGGCTCGATGATGGGCACGCTCAACCACCTTTTGACTGCCGACCGCATCTGGATGAAGCGCTTCACCGGGGAGGGCGACGCGCCGACGACACTGGACGCTATCCTGCATCGGGGGTTGACCGGCCTGCGGGCGGCGCGTGAAGCCGAGGACAGGCGGATCATCGATTGGGTCGGCGGCCTCAATGACAAGGCGTTGACGGGCCGGTTCACCTACATGACCGTCTCGGACATGCGCACCGTCTCGCAAAGGCTGGCGCCGGCGCTGGACCATGTCTTCAACCACCAGACCCACCATCGCGGCCAGGCGCATACGATCCTGACCAGCCTGGGACGGCCAAGCCTGGGGTTGGACCTGATGCTTTTCCAGCGGACCGAGGAGGGCAGGGCTTTCGCCTGATCGGTGGCGTTGGCGTAGCCAGTCCGAAGGTTGTGCCGACCATCGCTGCATTTTGTGCTGCAGCATCATCTTTGCATCAGTAGGCACCGGATGGATTCAGGCAGCCGTCGAAGCCTCGCCCCTGATTTCGTTGTCCAACTGGGACTGGGTCAGGGCCGCTTCCGCCATGACCCACTGCTTGAACAACTGGACCTTGCGTGCGGCAAGGCCTTTCAGCGGAGAGACAAAATACCAGCCAGCCGTGTTCGGATGATGGACGGCGAAGGGAGCCACCAGCCTTTCGGCGCGAATGTCGCTGGCCATATAGGCACGGTTGGCCACCGCAAAGCCCATCCCGGAATTGGCTGCCTCGTAGGACATCATGCACGAGTCGAAATAGATGCTCTTGGTCTCGCTGAGCACGAAGCTGGCGCCGGCGAAACCAAGCCAGGACTGCCAATTCTGGGTGCAGGTGTCGGAATGCAGCAGGGTGAAGTGCTTGAGGTCGTCCGGTGTCACCTTCGACAGCCGCTTGTCGCCGAGGACTTCGTGGAACAGCTTGCGGCTGCACACCGGTGTCAGGTCTTCGCGAAACAGCAGATCGGACTGCAGCCCGTGAAAGTGACCGTCGCCATAACGGATTTCGAGATCGAATTCCGAGGCCGTGAGCTCATGCGTCGCGTAGGAGGTTGAGACCCGCATCACGATATCGGGATATTGCTGCTGGAACAGCGGCAGGCGCGGAAACAGCCAGCGTGCCGCGAAGGTCGGCAGCACCGATATTTTTAGCACATGCTCCTGCGATTGCCCGGTCGCTTCCATGCTGGCGGCGACGATTCGCTCCAGCGCCTCACGAACGCGCGAGACATAGGTCTCGCCCTCCGGCGTCAACGACACCGCATTGCCGCCGCGCTGGAAAATCTTGAAACGAAGCTGATCCTCCAGGCTTTTCACGCGCTGGCTGACCGCTGAAGCGGTAATAAACTGTTCTTCACCGGCGCGCGTGAAATTACCGTGCCTTGCAGCACTTTCCACGATTTTCAGCGAATTGAGGTTGACCTGACTGAGCAGACGCACGGTTTCGACCTTAAGCTTGGCTTACACTAGCACCAGCATTCCTAATTTTACAGGGGTGGGTGAATTAATCGACTGTTTACCAAGTGTTGCCCCCATCCTGGAGAAGTACAATGAACGCCCATACCATTCCCGAACTGCGTTATGCGATGAGCCGCGAAGCCATTATCGGCCATGAAACCGCCTGGAAAGTGTCGAGTTTCGGTGTCGCGCAATATCTGCACGGCTATGACCCGGCACTGCTTGCCGCGATCGAGGAGGCTGCCCTGAAGCTCAAGGCCAGCCATGCCGTGCACAAGCACCTCGATCTGACCTTCATCACCGGGGCCGACCGTTTCATCCCCGAGATCAGGGAATTGCTGCATGACAAGCTGCGCCTGGAGCGGCTGTCCGACATGATGGGCACCAAGCTGGAGCCCTATCCGCTGTCGATCGTCGGCTCGACGGTCACCTTCATGAATCCCAGGGACGGCGCCGTGGAGTGGCATTGCGATGGCGTTCCGGTCACCGAGCTCATTCCGCTGTCGATCAGCAATCCGCTGGTCGGCGGCCACCTCGAAATCTATTGCGACGACTCCGAAACCGGCCGCGCCATTCTCGAATCCGGCCGCGAGATCCCGCGCAACAGTGTCATGCGCATCGATCACAAGATGAACTACGCGACGCTCGGCCAGTTCCTGGGCGTCCTGCATCGCACCGCGCCGATCCGGTTCGGCGAGCGCGTCACGCTGGTGCTCAACCAGCGCTCGGTGGCCAAACCCTATGTCGACGACAACAGAATGTTCTATCTCGCCGCCGACAATGACCACGACCGTGAGTGGGTCAGCGAACTGGCCGAAGATGTCTGGACCAACCAGCTCCCGGCCTACCGTCGGTTCGAGGCGGAGCATCCCGTGCCCGCCGCCGTCGATGCTCCGGTTCCGGGCGGAGCCAGGGAATCATGGTAGTGAACCATGATCCCGAAAAGTCGGAACCGGTTTTCGGACAGGATCATGGTCGAACAGCAAAATAGAATCCCATGCCGATTGTTTCGGCAGGGATCCGGCTCGATATCCGCGTTGGTCTTCGCTGCCGGTGCGGTGGCGTTGTGGTCCACCAATGCCCTGATCGGCAAATCCCTGCTGGCCGGCCACCCGGTGTCGCAGGTCCAGTTCCTGCAATTTGCAGGCGCTGCACTCGTCTTCGCCGCCATCCGATTGATGAGCCGGGCCATCCGATTGATGAGCCGGGAAAGAGTAGCACCGGTCACGGCCGGGGCGGCGTTCATCTCTCTCGCGGTCGGCTTCATCGGTCTGGTCGGCACCATGGTGCTGCAATACATCGCCTTCGCTTCGATGCCGGTGATCGAGGCCAATCTGGTCGCCTACACCTGGCCGTTGATGGTCGCGGCGGCAGTCATTGCCTTGGAAAATCCGCGGCGTCCGGCACTGTTGGGTCTCGCCGCGGTGGTAGGCTTCATCGGCGTCGCGCTGGTGATTTCGGGAGGGCGCAACCAATCCTGGTTCGACGGCGATCTGGTCGGATATCTCGCCGCATTCGGGTCGGCGCTGTGCATGGCCTTCTATTCGATCATGGTGGGACGGGTCGCCACCCCAGCCGATCGCCTGTTGCTGCCCTCATCGTTGATCGGCGTCGCTTTGACGTTTCTGTGGTGCGCTCGCGACGGTTTCACCTGGCCCATCGGCGCGGACCTGGCTCTCGGCCTTTATCTCGGCGCCGGTCCGATGGGCTTGGGCTACTATTTCTGGTCGCGCGCCTTGAAGCTTGAAGGCAGCGGCAGGGTCGCGGTGGTCGCCTATCTCACGCCGATCGCCTCGACCCTGCTTTTGACCTTGTCCGGCGAACGGCTGACGGTGACGGCCATTATCGGAGCCATCCTCGTCATCGGCAGTTGTGTCGCGGTCGGTGTGGAACGTTCGGAGGCCGAAAACCATGTTTGACGAGAATGAGCGTCTGGCCATTCAGGAAGCGCATTGGCTGATCGACGAATTCGGCGCCGAGGCGCCGCTTTACGCCGCGATGAGGGCCGAAAAGGCGATAGAACAAAAGGATTTCGCGCGCTGCGCCCGCTGGAAGCGTATTCTGGAGATATTGGACGAAAGTCCTGCCGCTAAGTCTGCTGGTTCCAAGTATTAGATTTTCTAATTTGCACGGCGTCGATTTCGCATGAATGCTATTTTGGCCGATTCTTCATTCTTTTATGAGGCTTGGCGGTCCGTTGGGGGACGCGGTTAAAGAGATACATCGACACAAGTCTTCGCTGGGGTGGAGGATTTTGTCGCAAATAAGGTGAAAGAATTGTCAAATATCGATGATAAGACCGTTATCGAGCTGACGGCCGATATTGTCTCGGCCTATGTAGGCAACAATCCCCTTCCGGCTTCCGGCCTGCCTGAGTTGATTGCCAGCGTCAGTGCTTCGGTTCGCAAGCTCGCTGGTGCAGTTGTCGCGGAAACTCCAAACCTGGTTCCGGCAGTCAATCCGAAGAAGTCGGTGTTTCCCGACTACATCATCTGCCTTGAGGACGGAAAGAAGTTCAAGTCGCTCAAGCGGCATCTGCGGACCGACTACGGCCTGAGCCCGGACGACTATCGGGCCAAATGGGGCTTGCCGCCGGACTATCCGATGGTTGCGCCGAACTACTCGGCGACGCGATCGGCGCTGGCAAAGTCGACGGGACTGGGCCGCAAGCCGGCAGCAGCGCCGGCCGCTGTCGCCAAGGCAACGAAGCGCAAGGCGACTGCCTGAGAGCAGGCAAGCCACTGTTCGGCTGCTTTGACGGCGCCCTCGCGGGCGTCGTTTCGAGGCCTTGTGCGGCCAACTGGCCCGCAAGGCCTTGCGAAGCGTTGATGTCCGGTGCAAAAGCGCGGCCATGCTGATCATCAACGACCTATCGCTCCGCATGGCCGGACGCCTGCTTCTCGACCATGCCTCGCTGACCTTGCCGGCCGGCACCAAAGCCGGCCTTGTCGGCCGCAACGGTACCGGCAAGACGACGCTGTTCAAGGCCATTACCGGCGATTTCCCGTCCGAGACAGGCTCGATCAGCCTGCCGAAGAGCACCCGCATCGGCCAGGTGGCGCAGGAAGCGCCAGGCACCGAGGATGCGCTGATCGAGATCGTGCTCAAGGCCGATCTCGAACGCACGGCGTTGCTCGAAGAGGAAAAGACGGCGACCGATCCGCACCGCATCGCCGACATCCATATGCGGCTGGCCGATATTGACGCGCACTCAGCCGAATCCCGCGCCGCCACCATTCTCGCCGGCCTCGGCTTCGATGACGCTGCGCAACGGCGTCCGGCCTCCTCCTTTTCCGGCGGCTGGCGCATGCGCGTGGCGCTCGCCGCGGTGCTGTTTGCCGAGCCCGATCTGCTGCTGCTCGACGAGCCGACCAACTATCTCGATCTTGAAGGCACGCTGTGGTTGGAAAACTACGTGTCGAAATATCCGCACACCGTGCTTTTGATCTCGCACGACCGCGACCTGCTCAACCGCGCCGTCAACTCGATCGTTCACCTCGACCAGAAGAAGCTGACCTTCTGGCGCGGCGGCTACGACCAGTTCGAGCGTCAATACACCGAGCAGAAGGAATTGCAGGAGAAGGGCCGCGTCAAGCAGGAAGCCGCGCGCAAGCACATGGAATCCTTCGTCGAACGGTTCCGCGCCAAGGCCTCCAAGGCGAGACAGGCACAGTCGCGCATCAAGGCACTGGAAAAAATGAAGCCGATCGCGGCCCTTGTGAACGATTCGGTGCGGCCGTTCTCCTTCCCCGAGCCGGTGAAGACGGTGGCCTCGCCGATCGTGGCGCTGAACAACGTCAATGTCGGCTACACCGAGGGGCAGCCGATCCTTAAGAAGATGACGCTGCGCATCGACGCCGACGACCGCATCGCGC
>NZ_RZQE01000131.1:0-12863 GCF_004022955.1 Mesorhizobium sp. M7A.F.Ca.US.002.01.1.1
GGCTCGGACAACATCTTCCTGCATCTCGACACGTTCCACATGAACATCGAGGAGGCCGATGTCGGGCTGGCCATCCGTCAAGCCGCGGACAAGATCGGCTATGTCCATATCGGCGAAAGCCATCGCGGCTTCCTCGGCACCGGCAATATCGATTTCGCCGCGATCTTCGATGCGCTGACGGCGATCGGCTACAGCGACGATCTCAGCTTCGAATCCTTCTCTTCGGAAATCGTCGATGAGCACCTGTCGAAGAAGACCGCCATCTGGCGCAATCTGTGGACGGACAACATGGCGCTGGCCAAGCACGCGCACGCCTTCATCGGGCTCGGGCTGGAGACGGCAAGGCGCAAGGCGGAACTCGTTTCGGCGCGCCACAAACCCTGACCCGCCCTTCGAGAGCCGAAGGGCGCGGCGTGCGCCGCATGGCAGGGCTCTGACTTCAAATCAACAAACGGCCTCGTGGCAGCCAGTGCTGGCAGCTTTTGCGCCGCCAGCTTTTTCGCGATAGGAATTTTTTCTTGACTCGGTGACCTCAGCTATGGTACATTTTTGCCTATGGTGCTGATTTGCGCCAGTGACCCGCCGCACAGGCGGGTTTTTGTTTGATGCACCGTCAGCCAAGGTGCCGGCCGTATGGCGCCGGCATTGCTCGCGGCAGGTGCATCGGTTATCTGACCGGCCAGGCAAACAGCGCCACGCAATCCCCAAACGGAGTTCAGCACATGACACGCGAGACAATCCTCAAATTCGGCACCGTCGAACACGCGGACGCAGGCGATCTGGCTGGCTGGATCGTCGTCGAGGGCAGGCCGACCATGCAAACCGCCGTCCAGCACACGACCGAGGACGGCAAGGTGTTGTCGGGCACCTGGCGGGCGACGCCCGGCACCTATCACGCCACCTATACCGACTATGAGTTCGTGCACATGATCGCCGGCCGCATCATCATCACGCCGGACGGCGGCACGCCGGTCGAGGTCGGCCCCGGCGATGCCTTCGTCGTGGAAGCGGATTTCAAGGGAACCTGGAAGATCATCGAGCCGGTGACGAAGCATTTTGTCGTGCGGGTCGGCTGAAGCGGGGTGATCCGTCTGGCCCGCCATCGCGGCGAGTGCTCAAGCGAAGCTTTTTCGTGCCTCCGGAGGCCTTTTGGAGGCCATCCCACCCGACATCGCGTGGGTGTCGCCGATGGCTCGGAGGAGGTGCGCTGACCTGGGCGCGGTAAGCGTATTCGCTGATCTCTGCATTCGCCGGGGCCTCGGCCAGGCCACTCCTCGGACTCCGGTCATTGGGTCATGAAGGCGTCTGCGGCGTCATCCAGACGGTCGGCCTCGACATGAATGATACGGCACTCGCCAGCCAAGCGCCCTCTCATCGGTGCTTGCCGGCCAGGTATCCTTGATAGACCGGATTGATCCCCTAGTTCTTTCGGGGGCGCGGCAATCGCGAGGTTGCCTCGGGGGCAGCGGCGGTTCGCGCCGTTCTGACTGCACGCCGCGGAAAGACGGTTGGACCGACGCATCCATGGAGGTCGTCGTGCGTCAATCGCGTGGATTCACCTGTGCGTATTTCGTCTTAGCTTGCTCGATCGCGGTAGTTTGCGCAGGAGCTGCAACCGGTGGTCAGCAAGGCGGAGGGCATGGCAACGGCGGCCATGGTTCTGGTGACCATGGGGGCGGTGGAGGTCATGACGCCGGCGGCAACGAGGGCGGCTCGCACAAAGGGACTGGCGACGATCCCGGCGGCTCCAGTTCGTCGGCGGACGACAGCGAGACCAGCACCAGCGGCACTACGACAGCCCCGGGGACGGTAGGTTCGGCCACCGCTACTGCTGTTGCGTCCGCAAGGGGCGGACAGTCGCTCGACTTCCCGGCCGCTCTCCAGCCTCCCAGCGACAGCAAGACTCAATCAACAGTCAGCCGAACCGAGGCGCTGCCGGGCGTCCCGGATAATGTCGTTCGGGCCTGCCATGATGCCATCGAGTCGGCCGCCGCTCCGTTGGGGGCGACCAGCGTGCGCGTCACCAGCGCGGGCTTCGTACATCAGTTGAGTCGGGCGACGATCTCGGCCCCCATCGAGGTCAGCATCGACTATGCGCGGCAAGGCAGCGTGGAAACGCGGCAGGCGGCGATCCAATGCGAATTGGACGCGACAGGCAGCGTGATCGGTCTGACATAGCGCATCGCGCAGAACACTCTCGCTGATGAAGCAGGGTGAATTCGAGAGGCCATTCATCTTTGGCCGAAATGGCAGCAGGCCTCGGGTGTGTTACGAAGGGGTGCGGGGCATCAAAAATGGCCTTCCACGGAAGCGACCGCGCAATCGGAAATCACTGCGGTGTCACGTGTCTTGGCAAGAGCGAATAAGGAAGTGTGATCGAACGCACCCGGGTCATCCGCGAAGGGTTGCGAACCTTGCCAATCTTCTTGCTGACGGCCTTCACCTGGCTGGCTGCCGCGCGGCCAGAACGCGGCTTCAGGGGCGGTTCGATCTGCGCGCTGCGGCGCTCGGTCCTGAGCCTGTCGTTGTCCCCGCGCGCCGCAGCCAAGTCGCGGGCAAGAGAAACACTGGCCTGGCGTTGCTCGTCCAGAGCCTCCTGAAGTTTAGCGACACGCACCAAAAGAGCTTGGGCGGCGGCTTCGCGCTCGATGCGTGCTCTGTCGAGATCCTCACGATTCATGACGGCTGTAGTACGTTCCCGTGCCAGGGCCTGTGCCGTCTCGGTTGCGGCCTGCTCGGCACGCTCTTTCGCTGAGACTGCCTTGGCTCGCTCCAGTTCAGCCGCCTGGCGCTCGATGCGAGCTTTTTTCAGCTCCTCAACGGCTGCTGCTGCTGCAGCGCGTTCTCGTGCGAGCGTTCGCTCCGTGTCAGCTGCGGTCTGCTCCACTTGTTGTCTCGCTGTGACCGCGTCGGTCCGTTCGCGCTCAGCCGCAGCCGTACGCTTCATGAGTGCGGCATTGGCCAGTTTCGCTTCGGCGAGATCGCCACGAAGCAGCTCCGTCTTCCGGTGCTCGTCGTCGAGTATGCCGCTCGCCTGCGCCAGTGAAGCCTTGGCCGTGGCGCGATCCTTGGCGGCCTCGGTCTCAAGCTGTTCAATTTGGACGCGCGCTTGCGAGAAATCGCGCGCCTGCCTTTGGGCTTGCTCCTGCTCGAGATGAGCAGCGGGCATCTCCTTAAGGACATAGCTGGCGCCCTCGCTCAGCATCGTGCCGGCCTCTCCCGCAATGCGCCGCAACGCCTCAAGGGTGCGGGCTGCCGCGAGTTCATTGCGCAACCGCTCCTCGCGCGCGTCATCGGCAGCTGCCATGCTTGCCCTCAGCGTGTGGATCTGCTTGCTCGCCTCGAGGAGCGCTCCCTGCAGAGCGGCGCTCCTGGCACGCTCGCCTTCCGCCGCCCGGTGCTCCTGGTCGGCCAATTGTCTCGCAGCGGCAGCCTGAGCACGATCCGTCCCGGTTTGCGCCTGGTTAGCCGTGAGATCCGGGCCAAGCAATTCGGCACTCGCCTGAAATCCCAACGGGCGCGAAAGGTCTCGATGGGCCTGGTCTTGGGTTTGCGAGATGGCGGAAGCGCTTTCGACCCAGATTTGTCTCGTCATCGCATAGCCAATCGGCGCAGCCAGACAAATGGCGGCGAGACCCAAGCGCGATACAAGAACGATCGGCCTGCGAACGACAGGGTTTGAGGCAGGCGCCATGGCCGGGTCGGGATCTCTCATCTGAGCTGTGAAATTCAAACCGCGATCCGCAGCATAGGCCAACGGAGCAATTTTTGGCGGTGAAGCCTTATGGCGCAATTGGTCCCGTGCCGACCCGCAAATCCGCTTCCCACGTTCCGCGATCGCGCTGATGGATGCTGCAAGCCGGCCAGACTGCACTCTGTTCGGTGCAGGAGCACCGGTCTCGACCACTGACGAGCTCCCGCTGGGTTCGGATGTCGCGGCGAAATGTTCGATTCGCACTCCGAACCGAGAGTAGTTGGAATTTTGAGCCCGAACATTCAGGCCGACCGCATGCAAGGGGTTGGCAGCCTTGGAAGAAGCAGGCCCGGCGACAAGTCCGGCCGGGCTTTCCCATTCCCAAGAAGCCTCGTCGGCGATACCGGATCTGCCTTCGTCAAACGCTGCAAGGCGGCGCCGTCGCACCGCGGCAAGGATACGCCGGAGCACAAGATAGACGCCCACCGATGCAAGCGTCACCACTGCGCTCAGAATGGCCAGATTTACGTCGTTTGCATACATTTCGGCAAGATAATTTGGCATTGCCGTGCCCGTGCGTTCTGGTGGTATTGCCAAGTTCATAAAGCGATGTCTGGTCATTCGCCTTGGTATTCGCCAAGGCCTTACCGCTCTCGGAGCGTCGCTTTCTTCGGGATCCTTCTGGTCCTTGCGAATTGTTGCGGATGGCGGGGCGCCGGTCGCGTACCGATAGATCGCCCCAGTTGATATTCCGTAGCGGGCAATGGCCGACCAAGGACGCATGCAGGGCTCTGAAACGCCGGTTTGCGCCTCTGCATAGCAACCTCGCGAGAGTTCGCCGGTGCGGACAATTCGCCATTTCCGGGCTTAGGACTGTCCATCATGAACTTTAAGCTAGGTCACAGCGCACCACGGTCAACCATCAGCTCCTAATGATCCTGCAGGCAGCCTTCGGCCAGACGAAAGGGCCATTGTAGTGCCCGCTCTTCGTAGCGAAGCTGATCGTTCCTTGTTCGGTGATGCATTCCCGCCGAGATTAGAATTCGTCGTACTGTTTCGCGAAAAGTACGACGTCAATTTGCTAAGCTGATGCAAAGCATGGTGATCCCGACAGGAATCGAACCTGTGACCTACAGATTAGGAATCTGCCGCTCTATCCTACTGAGCTACGGGACCACGCGGCCAGACACATAGCCGCTTCGGATCGTTTCGCCAAGAGGCCGGCCGAAGGCAATTCGGCCGGCTTTGCGCTGCCGCTGTCAGGCGGCCAGCGCGGTTTCAGCCAGTTTCACCCAGTAGCTCATGCCGTGCGGGATGACCTCGTCGTTGAAATCGTAGGCCGGGTTGTGGAGGCCGGCGGTATCACCATTGCCGATGAAGATGAAGGCGCCGGGGCGGGCTTCGAGCATGTAGGAGAAATCCTCGCCGCCCATCACCGGCTGGATGCCGCGGTGGACATGGGCGTCGCCGGCGACACTCATCGCGACGTCACCGGCAAACACCGTCTCTTCCGCGTGGTTGAAGGTCACGGGGTAATTCGCCTGGTAGTCGACCTCGATCCTGGCCCCGAACGCGGTCGCCAGCCCGTCGCAAATGCTGCGGATGCGCTCTTCGGACTTCTTGGCGATTTCTTTTCGCAAGGTGCGCACGGTGCCGGCGATTTCGGCGGTTTCGGGGATGATGTTGTAGGCATCGCCGGCGTGGAACTTGGTCACCGACACCACCACGGCCTCGACCGGATCGGTGCTGCGCGAGGCGATCGTCTGCAAGGCGCCGACCAGTTGGCTGGTGATGACGATCGGGTCGATCGTGCCGTGCGGCATCGCCGCGTGGCCACCCTTGCCGCGCACGGTGATGGTGAATTCGGCGGTCGCCGCCATGATCGGGCCCGGGCGAATGGCGAACTGCCCGACAGGCAGGCCCGGCATGTTGTGCATGCCGAACACCCTGGAGATGTCGAAACGCTCCATCATGCCGTCCTTGACCATCTCGTTGCCGCCGCCGCCGCCCTCTTCGGCCGGCTGGAAGATCACCGCCACCGAACCGGTGAAGTTGCGCGTCTCGGCGAGGTATTTGGCCGCACCCAGCAGCATCGCCGTGTGGCCGTCATGGCCGCAGGCATGCATCTTGCCGGGGATGGTCGAGGCGTAGGCCTTTCCTGATATCTCGTTGAGCGGCAGCGCGTCCATGTCGGCGCGCAGGCCGATGGTGGGGCCTTCGCCCTGGCGGCCGCGGATGATGCCGACCACGCCGGTCTTGCCGAGCCCGGTGACCACATCGTCGCAGCCGAAGGCCTTCAGCTTTTCGGTGACGAAGGCGGCGGTCTTGAAGACGTCGAAGTTCAGTTCTGGCGTCTGGTGCAGATGCTGGCGCCAGCCGGCAACTTCGTCCTGCATTTCGGCGGCACGGTTCAGGATTGGCATGATGGTTCCATCTCGCTGTTGGGACGGCGGGTGTTGGCCGCTGCCTTGCAATTGTGATCGCCAGGCACTTTGCCATCTTGGCGTCACATAGAGTAAATAGCACCGCAACAATGGGGTCCGGTTTTTGAGGGTCGGACCATATGCTGGCGATCGCGTAATGAAATCTTACGGAGCCAGGGGCGACTACGGCAAGAGGCGATTTCGGATTTGATCATGCGGTACAGGCATTTCCTCAAACTATTCTCGGCTGGCACAATCGCGCTGTCGGTTGTGGCCGGGCCGGCGCTGGCCAATCCGGTGGTCGTGTTCGACCTCGGCAGCGGCAAGATCCTGCAGCATCAGGATGCGTTCAAGCGCTGGTATCCGGCGTCGCTGAGCAAGCTGATGACCGCTTACGTCACCTTTCGGGCGATCGCGGCCGGCGAGGTACAGCTCGATTCGCCGATCAAGGTGACCAAACACTCCGCCGCCGAGCCGCCAAGCAAGATGGGCTTCAAGCCGGGCTCGGTGATGCGGCTCGACAATGCGCTGAAGATGATGCTGGTCAAATCGGCCAACGACATTGCCATGGCTGTCGGCGAAAATGTCGGCGGTTCGCAGGCGGCCTTTGCCGACCGGATGAACGCCGAGGCGACCCGGCTCGGCATGAACGGCACGCATTTCGTCAATCCGAACGGGCTCTATTCGCCGGATCAGTACACGACGGCGCGCGACCTCGCCGTGCTGGTGATGGCGATCCGCCGCGAATTTCCGCAATATGTGCCGTGGTTCTCGATCGAGGGCCTTGCCGTCGGCAAGAAGGCGATCCCCAACTACAATCTCTTGATCGGCCGCTATCCCGGTGCCGATGGCATGAAGACCGGCTTTGTCTGCCCCTCCGGCTTCAACATGATCGGTTCGGCGACGCGCAACGGGCGCACGCTGGTCGCGGTTGTGCTTGGCGAGAAGTCGGCGGTCACCCGCGCCGAGACGGCGGCAAAACTGCTCGATCAGGGGTTCGACACGCCTGTCGCCGGCTCGGCCACCGTCACCACGCTGGCGCCCTATGGCGACACGGTCTCACCCAACGACATGCAGGACGAGGTCTGCAAGAAGAAGACGCCGCAGGAGCAGTCCGAGGCGCCGCCGGCCGCCGCCAAGAACGTGCCGAAATCACCCTATCAGGAAAAGCTCGACCATGTGCCGACGCTGGTTGCCGTCGGCCTTGGCGGCGCCACCGGTCCGGCGCCGAAGGCCATCCTCGACCAGGGCGCGCAGGAATTTGCCGATGTGCCGATCCCGAGCTGGCGGCCCGACAGGCCGGCACCGGCCGGCACCGGCCCGAAGATTGCCGGCTCCGCCGCGCAGGGCGACCAGCCGGTCAAGGTTGCGAACTAGCCAATGGGCAGCGGCTTCCCGATCCCAGTCTCGGTGCTGACCGGCTTCCTCGGCGCCGGCAAGACGACGCTGCTCAACCGGCTGCTCAAGGATCCGGCGCTGGCCGACACCGCGGTGATCATCAACGAGTTCGGCGAGGTGGCGATCGACCATTTGCTGGTCGAGCAGTCTTCCGACGGCATCATCCAGCTGTCGGACGGCTGCCTGTGCTGCACGGTGCGCGGCGAACTGGTCGATACGCTGGCCGACCTGGTCGACAGACTGCAGACCGGCCGCATTGCCCGGCTCGCCCGCGTCATCGTCGAAACCACCGGCCTTGCCGACCCGGCGCCGGTGCTGCAGTCGATCATGGCGCATCCGGCGCTGATCCAGGCCTTCCGGCTCGACGGCGTCATCACTTTGGTCGATGCCGTCAACGGCAACGCCACGCTCGATGCCCATGTCGAGGCGGTAAAGCAGGTTGCCGTCGCCGACCGCATCGTGCTCAGCAAAGCCGATCTGGCCACCGACCCCAATGAGCTGGAAATGCTGCGGGCGCGCCTGCGGCAGATCAATCCGGGCGCCGAACTGCTCGATGCCGGCGACACGGAGACAGGCGTGGCGGCGCTGTTTGATTGCGGCCTCTACAACCCGGCAACCAAATCCGCCGATGTGCGGCGCTGGCTTGGCGAGGAAGCGGCGCACGATCATCACCATCATGCTGGTCATGATCACGAGCATGGCCATGACCACGGCCATCGTCACGATCAGCGCGTGCGCTCCTATTCGCTGGTGCATGACGGCCCGGTGCCGTTTTCGGCGATCGAGATGTTCCTCGACCTGCTGCGTTCGACCCATGGCGAGCGCCTGCTGCGCATGAAGGGCGTCATCGAGCTCAGGGAAGACCCGTCGCGGCCGCTGGTGATCCATGGCGTGCAGAAGATCCTGCATCCGCCGGTGCAATTGCCGTCCTGGCCGGATGGCCAGCGTGGCACGCGGCTGGTGCTGATCACGCTCGACATGCCGGAAGATTATATCCGCAGGCTGTTCGCCGCCTTCACCGACCGGCCGTCGGTTGACACGCCCGACCGCGCGGCGCTGGAAAACAATCCGCTGGCGATCGCCGGGCGGTAGCCCCCAACGATTACGGCGCGCCGCGCTCGACCAGGAAGCGATGGCCGCCGGAGACCGCGGCCGTTTCAATCAACTGGTGGCCGCTCTCGGAGCAGAATGCCGGAATGTCGATGACGGCGAGCGGGTCGGTGGTCTCCAACCAGAGCCGACTGCCCGGTTGCATCCCCGCCAGGCGCTTCTTGGCCTTGAGCACGGGCAAGGGGCAGTTCAGCCCCTTGAGGTCATAAATAGCGGCGCGATCAGCCACGGGCGATATCAACCGCCGAACATGCCGAGCAGCTTGTTCTTCAGCTTCGTCACGCGACTCTCGTCGGCACTCGCCGCTTGCGTTTCAGCCATTGGCGCCGTTTCCGAAGGAGCCGCGATGGTCGCGGTGGCGACTGGGGCCTCCTTGGCGGCCTTCTCGGCCTCCTTTTCGGCCAGAGCCTGGGCCTTGGCGGCTTCCTTGGCTTGCTTAGCCGCCTCAATGGCAGCCAGCCTCTGCTCCTCGGCCTTCTGCTTGGCAGCTTTTTCCGCGTCAAGAGCCGCCATCTTGCGGCCAGCGGGCGAATCGATGCGGCCCATGCGTGCCGTCTCGGTGACCGAGCCGTCATTGTTGAGCGACGGCGGATCGATCGGTACGCGTTCGCCGCGTGCGCGGCGCTTGGACCAGTCGGAGACGATGCTGGCTTCCTTGATACCGGCGATGGTCGGCTTGGGCGCCGGCACGCTGGCCTTGACCGCGCCGCTGAACGCCGCGTCATAGGTGCTCATGTAGGAATTGTAGGCGCTCTTCAGCGAATCAGGCTGCGTCGTCGCCGGGCAGGCGCCAGTCGGATCGAATGTCTGACCGTCGGCGGCTACCTGGTTGAAGACATAACGCTTCTCGCAGACATCGACCTTCGGCGGCACCTTGGTGATCTCGAAATTGTCGTAGCCGACCTTGAGCATCTTCCAGAAGTCGTAATTCGGGTCGTTGCGGTAGCGCGCCATGTTGGCGGCGGTCATGCGGAACGGAAACGCCTGGATCTGGAACTCGGTCTGGCCGCCCTGGAAGGCGTCGCGGCCGAAGGCATAGATCTGCTCGATCTGCGCATCGGTCATCGAATAGCAGCCCGACGACGAACAGGCGCCGTGCACCATCAAATTGGAGCCGGTGCGGCCGTTGGCGCGGTCATAGGCGTTGGGATAGCCGATGTTGAAGGACAGATGGTAGTTCGAGCGCGGATTCATCTGCGCCGGGCGCACCGTGTAGAAGCCTTCCGGCGCCTGGCGGTCGCCTTCGGTGTATTTCGGCCCGAGCTTGCCCGACCATTTGCAGATGTCGTAGCTGGCAACCATGTCATAGCGGCCGTTGGTCTTGGCCTTCCAGATCTCGAGCTTGCCTTCTTCCTTGAAGATGCGGGCCATCACCGACGAGGTGCGGACCATGCCCTTGGCCCTCATGTCGGCGAGGATCTTGTCGGGCAGCGGCTTGTTGGCCTCCGGGGCAAAATCCTTCATCGACGAATTGTTGCAGCCGGCAACGCCGAGGGCAGCGATCAGGATTCCGGTGCGGGCAAGCTTGACAAACATGGCTACGGATATCGTCTTTTCTCTGGCGCCAGGACGTTTCCTGCCCCGGCTGCTACACTGCGCATCGACGGACCCTAAGCCCGTTAACCCTAATAAATTCCTTACCGCAAGTGCCGACGCATCCCCCTGCGGCAGTCTCATTGAGCCGAATGCAGCGGCATTTTTGTGGCAAAAATGCTCCGCTCCGCCACATTGTTGCGGCCAAGGGTGCCTGTGGTCAGAGACTGCGGCCCATGGCCAGGTATTTTTCGCGGCGCTGTTCGCGGAAATCGGTGTTGGCGCCGGCGAAGTCCTTCATCGTCCTGGCGATGAGGTCTCCGGTCGCGGCGATCACGGTTTCGGCGCCGCGATGCGCACCGCCGAGCGGCTCGGGGATGATGGCGTCGATGATCTTCAGTTCCAGAAGATCCTGCGCGGTGATCTTCATGTTGGTCGCCGCGTCCTTCGATCGTGTCGTGTCGCGCCACAGGATCGAGGCGGCACCTTCCGGCGAAATCACCGAATAGATGGCGTGTTCGAGCATGTAGACGCGGTTGGCGGTGGCGATGGCAATGGCGCCGCCCGAACCGCCTTCGCCGATGACCACCGAGATCGACGGTACTTTCAGGCCAAGACAGGTCGAGGTTGAACGGGCGATAGCCTCCGCCTGGCCGCGCTCCTCGGCGTTGACTCCGGGATAGGCGCCGGCCGTGTCGACCAGCGTCAGGAGCGGGATCTTGAAGCGGTCGGCCAGTTCCATCAGCCGTACCGCCTTGCGGTAGCCCTCCGGCCGAACCGAGCCGAAATTGTGCTTCAGGCGGCTGGCTGTGTCGGAACCTTTTTCCTGGCCGATGATGGCAATGGGTTCGCCGCGGAAACGGGCGAAACCGCCGACGATCGCCTGGTCCTCACCGAAATTGCGGTCGCCGGCCAGCGGCGTGAAATCGGTGAACAGGCCCTTGATGTAGTCGACGCAATGCGGCCTGTCGGGATGGCGCGCCACCTGCACCTTCTGCCAAGGCGTCAGCGCCTTGTAGGCATCGCGCAATGCGTCGCGGGAGCGCTTCTCGAGACGGTTGATCTCGTCGCCGACATCGACCGCCTCGCCATTCTCGGCAAGCTTCTTCAGCTCGAGGATCTTGCCCTCGAGGTCCTGCACCGGCTTTTCGAAATCGAGGTAATTATACATGCGTGAGCGGACCGATACGTCGGAAGGCAGTGGCTGACGGAACCCTTGAATCTAAGGCTCCGGGCGGTGAAATGTCGTCCTCACATAGCGATATGAGGCCTAGTCGGCAAGCGGATGATGATCGTTGACCAGCCGCACCAGCCGCTCTTCCAGCACATGGGTGTAAATCTGTGTCGTCGATATGTCGGCATGGCCAAGCAATTGCTGCACGGCCCGCAGATCGGCGCCGTTCTGCAGGAGATGGCTGGCGAAAGCATGGCGCAGCACGTGCGGCGAGATCTTCGCCGAGGCAATGCCGGCCCTTGCCGCCAGCCCTTTCAGGTCACGCGCGAAGACCTGGCGCGAGAGATAGCCGCTGTCCGAGGCGGCCGGAAACAGGAACGGACTGTCGGCCAAGGCTGGCACCTTGGCGCGGGCGGCAAGCCAGGTCTTCATCGCCGCGCGTGCCTTGGCGGAGAGCGGCACCATGCGCTCCTTGTCGCCCTTGCCGCGCACCATGAAGAAGCGGTCGTCGCGTTGCGCCACCGTCACCGGCAAGCCGACCAGCTCGGAAACGCGCAGGCCGGTGGCGTAAAGCACCTCGACCAGCGCATGCAGGCGCAGTGATGCCAGGCTGTCCCCATCGCCCGACGAGACATCGCCGGCTTCAATTGCTGCACGGTCGATCAGCCGGCCGGTGTCGGCCTCGCTCATCGTCTTGGGCAGCGGGCGGCCCTTTTTCGGGCTGTCCAGCGTGCCGGTCGGGTCATCGCCGCGCAGGCCTT
This sequence comes from Mesorhizobium sp. M7A.F.Ca.US.002.01.1.1, assembly GCF_004022955.1. Lineage (NCBI taxonomy): Bacteria > Pseudomonadati > Pseudomonadota > Alphaproteobacteria > Hyphomicrobiales > Phyllobacteriaceae > Mesorhizobium > Mesorhizobium sp. M7A.F.Ca.US.002.01.1.1. The sequence goes on from NZ_RZQE01000131.1 coordinate 12,094, forward strand.
CGGCGTAGAGGAATTTGAAGAACTGGCGGATCGCCGACAGTTTGCGCGCCTGCGACGTGGCGGCAAAGCCGCGGGCGGCAATGTCGTCGAGATAGGCGCGGATATCGGCGGCGGCGGCACCGGCCAGCCCGCCATCGATCGCGCCGGAAGCGTCCTCGAGGTCGCGGCGGTAGGAGGAAAGCGTGTTTTCGGCCGCGCCCCGCTCGGCGCTCATCATTTCCAGAAAGGCTTCGATGCGGGCCGCGCTGTTCATTCAGCTTTTCTTGGGATTGAGCTTTTCCGGAGGGATGCGCACGCTCATTTCCCCCTTCTTTGGCTCGACGAACATCACCAGTGCGAACATCGTACCATAGGCAATGCCAGCCAGAATCGCCGTTACCACGACAAAGCGAAACAGTGTCGGCATCAATTTTCGCCCGTCTTCTTGTTCTGCGTTTCCAAACCCTGTCCCCTTATGGGACGCCAATCCGGCCAATTCAAGGAAGAAGCTGGGGCCTGTTAGCAACTTCTGATGCAGACCCTGCCGGTCCATATCGGGTTCAAGGCACTTGCCACGCTTGACGCAAACGGGCTTTTCATGTCGATACGCCGGCAAAGAGGGCCTTCGAAACATCCGATGAACGCGCTGCCAGCAAATCCTCCAGACGAGAACCACGCCGCGTTGCTCGGCAGGCTGGGCAGCCGTTCCGTCGTCTTCGTCGGACTGATGGGCGCCGGCAAGACGGCGATCGGCCGCAAGGTGGCGACGATGCTGGCGCTGCCCTTCATAG
>NZ_RZQE01000132.1:0-12857 GCF_004022955.1 Mesorhizobium sp. M7A.F.Ca.US.002.01.1.1
CTTTTCCGCGCTGGAGAAACAAGCCGAGTTCGTCGAGAAACTGCGCATGGCGCTGGAAAAATTCGGCCATGATTTCTCGATCATCAAGGCCGCGGAACGGCTGGAGGAGCTCTATGCCGACCTCGCCGCATCGGTGGCGGAAAAACTGAAAGCGATGCGCAAGTAGGGCAACTCTGGGAAAGCCGTGCAGCGCTCTGCCTTGAAAATGTGTGAAGACAGCTACTTTTCGATCACCCGCGCAAAGCGCCTATCCGGTACGAGCCATATCATCGCGACCAGCACATAGAGCGCGACGCCGATCCACTGGCTGACGAAGGTCAGCACGACGGCCACGATATAGACAGCCAGCGAGAGCTTCCCCTTGCGGTCATTACCCAGCGCCTTGGCAAAGGCGGTATCATTGCCGTGCAGGCGATGCAGCGCGGCGGCGAGTATGGTGTAGGCGATGGCGCATAGCGCGAGGTCGGTGCCATAGACTGCTACCGGCACCGGCGCAAAGTGGTTCTCGCCCATGAAGGCTGTGGTCACCGGCATCAGCGACAGCCAGAACAGCAGATTGAGGTTCGCCCACAGCACGCGCCCGTCGACCCGCTGAACGGTGTGGAACATGTTGTGCAGATTGTTCCAGTAGATGCCGACATTGATGAAGGACAGCACGTAGCAGAAGAAGATCGGCCACAACGGCACCAAGGCGGAGAAATCCTCGCCATGCGGCACTTTCAACTCAAGCACCATGATGGTGATGATGATAGCCACGACGCCATCGGTGAATGCCTCGACCCTGCCTTTGCCCATGGATCCCACCTTTGCCCGTGATGAATTGTCGAAAGAGAGTAAACGCTAGCGGATGTTGAGGAGCCAATAAATGGCAACCGTGAAATTCCTCAACCATGTCCAAGGAAAATCCGGCATCAGTCCCGTTGGCCAGGACGGTTACGGCCGCCCACCTGTTGACTTTTCTTGGCTTGGCCGCTCCTCTTGCAGGGCAATCTTGGCCGGAGCAGGTGAACGGCCGGGATTCGAATGGAGGGGACTGATGAGATTTCGTTTTCTGCTTGTGGCCGCGACCATCATGGCCGCGGTGTTCGGGACGTCCGCCGCGGCCTTCGCCTACAGCGCTCACACCTCGACCAACCTCAACGTCCGCAGCGGGCCGGGAGCGGGATACGCCAAAGTGGGAACGCTGCCCGCCGGCTTCAGAGTCAATGTCACCGGCTGCCAGCCGGGCTGGTGTAGAATCCATGGCGGTGGCGTGAGCGGCTGGGCCAGCGCCGGTTATCTCGAACGCTCACAGATCGTTCGCCCGCCAATCATCATCGTGCGTCCGCCGCATCGGCCGCCACACTGGCACAAGCCGCACCGTCCTCCGCACCATCGGCCGCCGCACAGGCCGCGTCCCGGCAAGTGCAAGATCGCGCCCGGCTTTCCTTGCAGGTAAGGCCGACCGGTTGAACGATAGATGAGCCGCTGGCCCCGATCCGAGCCTGTTCAGCCGGCGGATATCCCGCTCAGGCAATGTCCACCGTGCTGTCAGGAGCCTGCCTGTCGGCGGGAACGTCGTGGATGAAACCGCGTTAGACCCCTCGATCCCCGAAATTGGTGACGAGGTTGGCCATGGCCATTCGCGATTTTGCACATACGCACGAAGGGGCAGGTGGCGATGCTCTCGCAATCCCCACCGTCGCCGCGATGATTGCGGTGCTGTTTGCCGGCAGCACGGTGCTGACGCCGCTCTACATCGTCTACAAGCAGCAATTCGGCTTTTCACAAATCACCCTGACGCTGATCTACGCCGTGTATGTCGTCGGCAATCTGGCGGCACTTCTGATGTTGGGCAGCGTCTCCGATATTGTCGGACGCCGGCCCGCGAGCCTGGCGGCCATGCTCGTCGCCATCGTCAGTGCGCTTGTCTTCCTGTTTGCCGTAAACGTCGTCTCGCTCGACGTCGCCCGCATCCTGAGCGGGCTTGGCATCGGCGTCGGCGCGGGGACCGGAACCGCGTGGATTGCCGAGCTTCTTCCCGGCGCGGACAAGTCGCGCGCCAGTGTGATTGCCACCAGCACCAACTTCCTCGGCCTCGGCCTCGGCGCACTGATTTCGGGATTTCTGGCTGAATACGAGCCATGGCCGTTGCGGCTGATCTTCATCGTCTATCTGGCAGCACTTGTGGTGGTGACGATCCTGGTCTGGCGCACTCGCGAAACGGTGTCGAAGCCGGGCGGCCTCGGGCGGATCTCCTTGCGGCCGCGACTTTCCGTCCCGGAGGAAATCCGTGCGCGCTTCGTCGCGCCGGCGGTGACCGGCTTCGGCGCGATGGCGCTGGTCGGGTTCTACGCCGCGTTGGCGCCGAGCATCCTGGCGCAGCAGCTGCATGAGACCAACCATGCCGTCGCCGGCGCGCTGTTCTTCGAGCTGGCGATCGTCACCGCGATCAGCATTGTCGTTCTGATGCACATGAAGAGCAACAAGGCGATGCTGGCTGCGCTGGCATTGATGATCCCAAGCGTCTCGTTGGTGATGGCGGCGCAGATATTGGCCTCGATGGCACTGATGGTTGCTGCGACGGCCTGTTGCGGCGTTGCGGCGGCGCTTGGTTACCGTGGCGGCCTGCAAGTGGTGAACGAGATCGCGCCCAAGGATCGTCGCGCCGAAGTGGTGTCCAGCTTCTTCATCTGCTGCTTTGTCGGCAACGCCTTGCCCGTCATCGGCATCGGCATCGTTTCGACCTATGCCAGTCCCGTCGCTGCCAGCCTGGCGTTCGCCGGCATGATCGTGGTGTTTGCGTTGGTGGCGCTGGCTTTTGGGCTGAAACAACAACGGCGTTGAGGGCCTGGAGCGGTCCAGCGGAACCGGGTTGGCTTCAGCCGTTCGGTGTTTCAGGCGAAAGATGCGCGCGTCCGCGCGGCACGCCAAGACCGGTGTCCGGCGGCTCGCCGGCGGCCGGCCTGTCCTCGATCATGTGCGTGGTGCGCCAGCGGCCGAAACGATAGTAGGCCGCCGCCAGTACAAGCGAGCTGATCGAACCCGCCGGGAAGCTCCACCACAACGCTTCCTCGCCGATCACGCCACGCATGAAATAGGCAAAGCCGGTGCGCACGACCAGCACCGAAATGACCAGGATGATCAGCGGCGGCATCACGGCACCCGTGGCTCGTACGGTGGCAAACAGCACGATGGTGATGCCGAACAGGATGAACGACCACGAGGCGACATTGTTGATGTGGACGGCGATGTCGATCGCCGCGCTGTCGCGGCTCAGGAACAGGCTCAGCACCGAACGGTCGAAAACCGACAGCACGGCAACCAGTGCGCCGGTCAGGACGAGGTTGAAGCCGACGCCTGAGGCGGCGATGCGGCCGATCCGGTCCCAGCGCCCGGCGCCGACATTCTGTGCCGCCATCGAGGACACCGCGGCGCCGATGGCGAGCGCCGGCATCTGGATGTAGGTCCACAGCTGGGCGGCGATGCCGTAGGCGGCGGCGACCTGTGAGCCGTAGGAATTGACTATGCCCATCACCGTCAGTGCCGCCGCCGAAATGACGATCATCTGCAGGCCCATCGGCACGCCCTTGAAGACGACGATGCGCAGCAAGGTGGGATCGGGCCGCAACAGAGCGAGATTGGCGCCGGCCAGCCGCAGCGGATGCTTGCGCACATAGAGAACGATCAGGATGGCGATCACGCTTACCGTCTGGCCGATCAGCGTGGACGTGGCGGAGCCCGCGATGCCGAGTTCGGGAAACGGTCCGATGCCGGCGATGAGCAATGGGTTGAGCACGATGTCGAGGACGACGGCCAGCGCCATGAAGAAGAAGGGCGTGCGTGAATCGCCGGCACCGCGCAGCACGGTCATGACGAAGGACAGAAGGTTCATCATCGGCACGGCGACGAAGATGATGCGCAGATAGGAGCGCGCCAGCGGCAAGGCGTCGGCCGGTGTGCCGAGCGTGTTGAGAATGGCGTCAACCCAGATCCAGCCGCAGACCGCGAAGACAACCGAGACGAGGAAGAAGAATGTCGCGCTGGTGCCGACAATGCGGCGCGCCTCGGGCAGGTCGCGGGCACCGACCGACTGGGCCACCAGAATGGTGGCCGCCATGCCGATGCCGAACACAGTGCCGAGGATCAGGAACAGGACGAGGTTGGCGTTAGAGGTGGCGGTCAGCGCCGATTCGCCGAGAAAACGGCCGACCCAGACGGCGTTGATCGAGCCGTTGAGCGACTGCAGCACGTTGGAGCCGAGCACCGGCAGGGCGAACAGCAGAAGCGTGCGCGGGATCGGGCCGCTGGTCAGGTCGCCGGTGCGCCGGCGCGCGGGCATTTTTTCGTCCATGGCGGGCAACTCGGCGGATGGTGATTTGGATCCAGTCCACGATGATATCGCAGGCGGGACCGAGATGCACCCTTGCGAACGCGCGGCTGAAAGGCCGCTGCCCCGTTCATGCCTGCCGCGAGCCCAGCGGACGCGCCAAGCGCGCCCGCCCGTGCAGTGGCCGTTACTTCCCGGCGAGACCCGGCAGCGTGACCTGATAGACCAGGAACATGGTGTCGACATCGGCGCCGTCTTCCGCCTTGTAGGGTGCGCCGACCTGAAAACCGTCCTGGGCGAGGAAGTCGTTGTCGTTGGCGACGAACAGGAAGTAGTCGTCGGGCAGCTTCGGATCGAGAACGCTGACCACCGACATCGCCTCCCACTTCTCCGACAGGTTGTTCTTGTCGTTCGGCGCGCCATTGTGCAGGCCGAAGCGGCCGAGTTCGCCCTTGTCGTTGATGTCGATGAACGGCGTCAGCTTGGCCGGCATCACCGACGGGTCGAGCACGCCCTTGGGCGCCAGCGGCTTGTCGGCGGCATCGAAGGCGCCGCCGGCGATGTCGGTCGCGGCCGAGACGTCGACGACGAAGATCTGGCGCACCAGCGAGGTGTCGCCCTTCAGCCCCTGGCCGTTACCGCTGTCGCGCGCCAGCATCAGGAAGGTCTTGTCGGAGAGCGCCACGATCTCGCTCTGCGCGGCGATCTTGGTCTTGCCCTTGGCATCCTTGAACACCGGCAACGGCACGACATACTCATGCGCCAGTTTGAGGTGGGCGAGGTCGGACGCGTCATAGACCAGCGCACGCGTGTTCTGGCGCGTCGCGGGCGAATCGCCGCCATCCTGCCGGGGCGCCGATTGCAGCACCGCGATCAGGAACTTGCCGTCCGGCGTCATCGCCATTCCCTCCAGGCCCTGGTTGTTCTGGCGGCCGGTCTCGGGGTCCTTCGGATCGGGCTCGGCGGCACCGGGTCCCGGATTGTCCGAGGCGAAGTTCGGCGTGCCGTGGCGCATCGGCACGAAGGCGGCCGGTGGCTGGGTTGCCGACAGCAGATGCCCGTCGGCGGAAAACCGATAGATGTTCGGGCCGTATTCGTCGGAGATGAACATCGAACCATCGGGCAGCCGCACGATCGCCTCGTTGTCGAGCGCCAGCTTGCCATTGTCGGCTTGCGGCAGGATCGGCATGTCGCCGCTTGCCGCGCGCACGCCGTTGAGTGGGTCGAGGCCTGTGGCATCAGCCCCCTTGTCGTCGGTGAGAAGCATGGTGTCGGCGAGCGTTGCCTTGACGCCCGTCTGCTCCTGGCCGGCAGCAGGTGCAGCGCCCGGTGCGACCGGAGCAAATTCGATGGCGATCGTGTTGAGGCGCGGCCGGTAATCGGTGGTGCCGACGACATTGTAGCCACGGTCCGGCAACAGCCAGAGCGAACCCCTGTAGCCGGCGGTGTCATGCGTCCAGCCTGATGCGTCGATCGCCATGCCGGAACCCGAGCCGAAGGTCTCGCCGAACTTGTCGCGCTGAGCGGCCGGGATGCGGCCGACGCCGACCAGCCCCTTGTTGACGAGGCCGCCGACGGTCGCGGTGCTGTCGGCGAGCGCCGGCGCCAAGGCGGTGAACAAGGCCAGCGCGACGCCAAGCGACGCGGGTCGATACAGGTGCTTCATGGATAATCCTCTTTGTGACGGATGTGCCGGAGCGGCCGGGGGACGAAAAACTGAAAGAGGTACGACATCGATGATGTTGCGCAAGCCTCCCCGAAACGCGGTCTACGGCGCGAACATGATGCTTGCGTGACAGCGCGCAGTGCATGCCGGCGGTCGACGAAAAACGATGCGCGCGCGCCGGCACTGGACACTTATGTCCAGTGGATATATACTCCAGTCTTCGGACCAACCGTGGAGGGGAAGCCTTGAAGTCGCACTACCGCGCAGTCGTCATCGGAGGTGGCGTGGTCGGAGCCTCGGTGCTCTATCACCTGACGCGGTTCGGCTGGAGCGATGTGGCGCTGATCGAGCGCGCAGAACTGACGGCCGGTTCGACCTGGCACGCGGCGGCAGGCTTCCATGCGCTCAACGCCGATCCCAATGTGGCGGCGCTGCAGGACTACACCATCAATCTCTACCGGGAGATCGAGGCCGAATCCGGCTGGGATATCGGCCTGCACATGACGGGCGGCGTCAACATCGCCAGCGATCCCGCGCGCTGGGAGTGGCTGAAATCAGCCTGGGCCGTGTTCCAGTCGGTCGGCATCGAGACCGCGCGCCTGGTCACGCCCGACGAGATCAAGGCGATCTGCCCGATCGTCGACGTCAACGGTGTTCTTGGCGGCCTGCATGATTCCAACGAAGGCCATCTCGACCCGTACGGTACCACGCATGCCTATGCGGGTGCTGCGAAGAAGCGCGGCGCCGACATCATCTTGCGCAACCGGGTCGTCGAGCTGAAAGCACGTGCCGACGGGCGCTGGGACGTCATCACCGAGCAGGGCACCATCATCGCCGAGCATGTCGTCAATGCCGGCGGGCTGTGGGCGAAGCAGCTCGGCCGCATGGCCGGCGTCGACCTGCCGGTGACGCCGATGGAGCACCACTATTTCATCACCGATGACATTCCGGAGATCGCAGCACTTGACAGGGAAATCGGCATCGCCGTCGATCTCGACGGCTTTTCATACCTGCGGCAGGAGCGCAAGGGTGTGCTGCTTGGCGTCTATGAGCAGAACCCAAAGCACTGGAACATGGACGGAGCGCCGTGGGATTACGGCATAGAGCTGATCCCGGAAGACATCGACCGCATCAGCCCGGAACTCGCCAAGGCGCATGAGCGCTTCCCTTGCCTGGCGACGGCCGGTATCCGCAAATGGGTCAACGGCGCCTTCACCTTCACGCCGGACGGCAATCCGATTGTCGGGCCGGTGCGCGGCCTGAAGAACTACTGGGTCGCCTGCGGCGTCATGGCCGGTTTCAGCCAGGGCGGCGGCGTCGGCAAGTCGCTGGCCGAATGGATGATTTTCGGCGAACCGCAGGCCGACATCTTCGGCATGGATATCGCTCGCTACGGTGCCTTCGCCGCCAACCGCGAATATCTCAGGCAGACGACGCGCCAGTTCTATTCGCGCCGGTTCGTCATGACCTTTCCCAATGAACGGCTGCCCGCCGGCCGGCCGCTGAAACGCCCCGGCGCCTATGACGGCATGAGCGCGGCGGGATGCGAATGGACGGCTTCCTGGGGGCTGGAAATCCCGGCCTATTTCGCGCCGATGGGATTTGCCGAGAGCACGACGCTGCGGCGCTCCAACGCCTTCGACATCGTCGGCGAGGAGGCGCTGCAGGTGCGGCGCGCCGCCGGCCTCGTCGATATCTCGGCCTATGCGCGCTATGCGGTGTCGGGGCTGGGTGCGGAGGCGTGGCTCGACCGGCTGCTCGCCTGCCGATTGCCGAAGGCGGGGCGGGCCGGCCTGGCGCCGATGCTCGGCCATGACGGACGGCTGAAGGGCGACCTCACCGTCTTCAACTGGGGCGGCGGCTCTTATTGGCTGATGGGCTCCTACTATCTCCGGGAATTCCATATGCGCTGGTTCGAGAGCCATGCGGCGGAGGGCGTCACCATCGCCGACCTCTCCGACACGATGAGCGGCTTCCTGCTCACGGGGCCGAATGCGCGGGAGATTCTGGAGCGCACGACGCATCAGGATGTTTCCGGCGCAGCATTGCCGTTCATGGCCTGTGGCGCATTCGACATCGGTATGGTGCAGGCACGTGTGGCGCGGCTGTCGATCGCGGGCGAACTCGGCTTCGAAATCAGTTGCCCCGTGACCATGCACGCCACGTTGCGCGACACGCTGCTGGCTGCGGGCGAGGATCTGGGCCTTGCTGAAATCGGCTACTATGCGCTCAATGCGCTGCGGCTGGAGAAGAGCTTTGGCATCTGGTCGCGTGAATTCACGCAAGGCTATACGCCGGGCCAGACCGGTCTCGACCGCTTCATCGCTTTCGGCAAGAGCGACTTCATCGGCCGCGAAGCAGCGTTGAAACAGCGGGAGGCCGGCAGCGGCCAATGCCTGGTGACGCTGGAAATCGATGCGCTCGACGCCGATGCCAGCGGTTTTGAGCCTGTCTGGCATCAGGGCCGACGCGTCGGCTTCGTCACCTCGGGCGGCTATGGCTATACGGTCGGCAAGAGCCTGGCGCTGGCTCTGGTCGACCGCGATTTCGCGGGCGAGGGCACCGCGCTCTCCGTGCATGTCGTAGGTGAGGAACGGCCGGCGCGTGTCGTCGCGGCCTCGCCCTACGATCCCCTGGGCAAGGCAATGCGGCAATGAGGAGGATTTCCGATGGTCGATGACGCGGCACGGGACGGCAGGCGCGAGCGCCGGCGTGGACGCACGGGCGAGGCCGGTAGCGAAAGCAGCCGCCGTCCCAATTACCATTCGCTGAAGAACCCGTTCCTGCCGCAGCCGATCTTTTCGGACGACCAGGTGGCTTCGATCCACGACACGGCGCTGCGGGTGCTGGAAGAGCTCGGCATCAAGGTGCTGCTGCCGCAAGCGCGTGAGCATTTTGCCAATGCCGGCGCCCTGGTCGATCCAGACACCGACATGGTGCGCATCGGCCGTGACATGGTGACGGCGGCACTCGCCTCGGCGCCGAAGTCGATCCACGCTTACGCCGGTTCGCGCGCCCGCGATCTGACGCTGGAGCTCGGCTCGATGACCTTCCTGGCCGGGTGCGGGGCGCCGAACGTCACCGATCTCGAGCGCGGCCGGCGGCCGGGAACACTGGCGGATTTCGAGGATCTGATGCGGCTGGTGCAGCATTTCGATGTGCTGCATATGCTGGGGCCCTGCATCGAACCTCAGGATGTCGACAACCGCTTTCGGCACTATGCCGTCAACCGCGCGCAGTTGACGCTGTCGGACAAGCTCCCGTTCGTCTTCGCGCGCGGAACGCCGCAAGTCGAGGACGGGTTCGAGATGCTGCGGCTGGCGCGCGGCTTGTCGGAAGAGGAGTTTCTGGCAAGCGCGCATTGCTACACCGTCATCAACACCAACTCGCCGCGTCAGCTCGACATTCCGATGGCGCAAGGCATCATCGATTTCGCTCGCGCGGGGCAGGTCTCCGTCATCACGCCGTTCTGCCTGGCGGGCGCCATGGCGCCGATAACGGTCGCCGGCGCGCTGACGCTGCAGCATGCCGAAGCGCTGGCCGGGCTGACGCTGGCGCAGATCGTGAGGCCGGGTGCGCCGGTCGTCTACGGCTCGTTCTCCTCCAATGTCGACATGAAATCCGGCGCGCCCGCCTTCGGCACGCCCGAGCACGTCAAGGCGACGCTGGGCGCCGGCCAACTGGCGCGCTTCACCGGGCTGCCTTGGCGGTCCGGCGGCGGCAGTGCGGCCAACATCTCCGACGCGCAGGCCGCGCACGAGACGCAGTTCGCGCTGTGGGGCTCGGTGCTGGCCGGGGCGACGATGTGCATCCATGCTGCCGGCTGGCTGGAGGGCGGCCTCAGTGTCTCCTTCGAGAAACTGATCACCGACATCGAGGCGCTGCAGACGGTGGCTGAACTTTGTGCTGCGACGCCCGGCGACACCGACACGATTGGTTTCGAAGCTATCGCCGAGGTGCAGCCGGGCGGGCATTTCTTCTCGGCCAGCCACACCGTGGCCCGCTACCGCACCGCTTTCTACGAGCCGCTGGTGGCGGACTGGTCGAATTTCGGCAACTGGACGCAAAGCGGCTCGAAGACGGCGAGCGAGCGCGCCACCGGTGTCTGGAGGCGGGTGCTTGCCGATTTCGCGCCGCCGACCTCGGCCGTCGCCACATCAGGCGTGCTGGACGAGTTCATCGCGCGGCGCACGGCAGAGGGCGGAGCGGCGCCGGTGTCTTGAGGCTGGCTCCCGCTGATCGCCCTGGTTGTGGCGTGATCCGGAACCTATAGCGCCTCCCGCGCATTCAAGGCTGCGGCCGGTGCACTGCGCACCGGTGTGCTGTTTGAGGGGAGGACGACATGGGTTTCGACCAGTATCACGAACCGCCTGAAGAACTGTCGCAGGAGGTGCGGACCTTTGCCCGCATGATCACCTCGCTGATCGAGGAGGCGGAAGCGATCAGCTGGTACGAACAGCGCATGTCGGTGGAGAAGGACCCGCAGGCGCGCGCCATCATGAAGAACGCGCAGGGCGAGGAGTTCAAGCATTTCGGCATGGATCTCGAATTCCTGCTGCGCCAGAAGAAGGACTGGCGCGCGGAACTGAAGGAAATCCTGTTCACCACGGGCGACATCGTCAAGGCCGGGGAGCGAGGCGAGAAGAAGGTGGACTAGGGTATGTCGATATTCAGGTGAGGCCGGCCTGCAAACGACGGCTTTCTGCGCTTCCGGTGCTCACGGACCCGAATGTCCGCTCCGCTCCGGTTCTCAAAAGCCATCATTTTCGGCTCGGCCTGACCTGAATCTCAACACACCCTGGCTCAGCGTTTGACAAATTCGCCAGGTCCTGCTGCTGCGATTAATCGCTGTCGCGCGCGACCAGTTCCAGCGGCCAGACCTCGCGGATGATCCGCGGACCCTCCGGGCCGGCGAAGGCGGGAAGCGACGCCAGCAGCATTTCCGCGAGCCGTTGTCCCATCGGCTCCAGCGCCGGGCGGAAGGCGGTCAGGGCTGGCGAGAAATAGCGGCAGAGCGGCGTGTCGACGATGACGGTCACTGCCATGTCGTGACCCGGCCTGATACCCATCTCTGCCAGCGCCTTGCAGCCGCCCAGCGCCATCGCGTCATTGTTGAAGATGATGGCGGTCGGCGGAGCCTTGGAGCGCATCACCTGCGGCGTCACCCCGTAGCCGCCGGCCTCGTTGATGAAGCCGGACGCGATCAGCTCGGGGTCGACCTCGATGCCGTGCCGCCGCAAGGCCTTGCGATAGCCGGCCAAAAACAGATAGCCGAAATTGAGGTCGAGCGACGGGCGGACGGCGGCGATGCGGCGGTGGCCGCGCGCCACGAGGCGGTCGACCGCGTCGGCGCCGGCCTTCTCGAAATCGAGGTCGAGGGAAGGGTAGGACTTGGTTCCGGAGCGGCTGCGGCCGAGCGTGGCGAAGGGAAAGCCGGCCTGGGTGAGATAGTCGATGCGTTCATCCTCGCGCCGCGTCCAGGCCAGCAGCACCGCATCGGCGCGGCGCGTCTCGACGACGCGGCGCAGGCGCTCCTGCTGGTAGTCGCCCGGCGCGCCCATGACCACGGTCAGGTCGAGCCCGCTTTCCGCAAGCCTGGCCTGCAGCCCGATCAGGAACGGAATGAAGAACGGCTCGCCATATTGCTGGTCGCCCGGATGCGGCTGCAGCATGAAGGCGATCGAATGGGTGGCGCCTTGCCGCAGACTGCGGCCGGACTGGTTCGGCGAATAGTTGAGCGTCCTGGCCGCCTCGAGCACGCGCTGGCGCGTGTCGGCATTGACGTCGGCGCGGCCGTTCAGCGCCCGCGATACCGTGCCGATCGAAATGTTCAGGTGACGGGCAAGGTCATGAATGCTGGATGCCAAGTGACTGTACTCCCCTTGCTTGGCTAGCACCGGTAGCCGCTCAGGCCAAGGCGACAGGACGATTTTCACGAGCGGCCAATTGACATTCTACGCCTTCGGGTGTGTTCTCGTAAACGTTTACGGAAAAACGTTTACGGTCATGCCGTGGATGCCGTGACGATCGGTCTGGAGGGACCGAGCGGAGGAGGAGCGCCGGATGATCAATGCCGTCCTGGTCGGCTGCGGAGCGATGAGCAAGGCCTGGCTCGATGCCGCGCAGCAAGTCGACGGGCTCGCCATTGTCGGCCTTGTGGATCTCGATGCCGACAGGGCACGGGCGCGGGCGCACGAATACGGCCTCACCAATGCCGTCATCGGCAGCAGCCTCGATACCGTCCTCGATCAGATCAAACCGCAAGCGGTGTTCGATGTCGTGGTTCCCGCCGCCCGGCGCGCGGTCGCGCTGTCCGCCTTTGCGCACAATTGCCATCTGCTGACGGAAAAGCCGCTCGCCGACAGTCCGGAAAATGCGCGCGCCATCGTCGAGGCCGCGCGTCGCGCCGGGCGCATCCATGCGGTCGTGCAGAACCGCCGCTATGTCGCCAATGTCAGGCGCATCCGGAGGTTCCTGGACTCCGGCGCCATCGGTGCGCCGACCAGCATCCACGCCGACTTCTTCGTCGCGCCGCATTTCGGCGGTTTTCGCGAGGAGATGGCCCATGTGCTGCTGCTCGACATGGCGATCCACACCTTCGACGCCGCTCGCTACATGGTGAATGGCGAGCCGGCCGGCGTCTATTGCCAGGAATGGGAGCCGGCCAGTTCCTGGTACAGGCAGGGATCTTCGGCCAGCGCCGTCTTCGATCTCGGCGACGGCAAGGTCTTCACCTACGCCGGCAGCTGGTGCGCGGCCGGCTTCCGCACCAGTTGGGAAAGTGCATGGCGCATCGTTGCCGAGCGCGGCAGCCTCATCTGGGACGGTCATGACGATTTGAGGGCAGAAGCAGTGATGCCGGGCCGCGAGGGAATGTTCGAC
>NZ_RZQE01000133.1:0-12825 GCF_004022955.1 Mesorhizobium sp. M7A.F.Ca.US.002.01.1.1
GCTCAAGGCGATGGCCGAGAAGGTGCGCGAGAATGCCGATTATGTCGGCGACAAGTTCGCCGAGGAAGCGCGAAAGATCCATTTCGGCGAGAGCGACCCGCGTGGCATCTATGGCGAGGCGACGCTGGACGAAGCCAAGAGCCTGGTCGAGGACGGCGTCGAGTTCATGCCGATCCCGGTGTTTCCGGACGACCGCAACTGAGTTCCGAGGGGGCTTTGCGCGACCCAGAAGCGATTGAGCCGCGACGCAGCATAAGAGCCGTCGTTGGCCGATTGGCCCGCTGGGGCGCCGTCAAGCTTAGCGGTACCCGAACGATCGACGGGTTGCTCATCATCAGCGACAAGGGCACCGACAAGATCGTCGAGGCGCTTCAGCTTATTCGTGATTTTGATCCAGTGCGCTACAGACGGCTGCTTGGTGACGTAAGACAGGTATTTGTCACAACCCTTCCTGCTTCCGTCGCGCAATGGGCAAACTCTTCCAAGGCATGCGAATTGGACGAGCGCCATATCATCAGCGAAGGGACGACGCCGGAATTGGTCGCTTCGATTATCGTCCATGAAGCCACCCACGCGCGGCTTATGCGATGTGGTATCGGCTACGAAGAGGCGCTGCGGGATCGCGTGGAGCAGGTCTGTCTGCGTCGAGAAATAGCCTTTGCGGCCAGATTGCCGACCGGAAAGGGCCGGAGCCAGCAAGCCGAAGCGACACTCGAGGCCATGCCGGACTTTTCCGACAAGGCGATGAGTGAGCGCTATCTCAGCGGTTTGCGGGATGCTCTGCTCTACCTCAACATGCCGACCCGGCTTGTCGACCTCACCGTATCATACCGCCGCTGGAAACACCGGCGCCGGTTCTCGCGGCAGCCTACGAACTGACCCGGCTTAGCTCACGCTCCCGATCAATTTCTCAAGCAGCCGAGAGAGCGTCTCCCGTTCGGCCGGTGTCAGGCCGGAAAGAATCTCATGCTCGTTGGCAACATGGGCGGCAATAGCCTCATCGATCAACGCGAGACCCTTTTCGGTCAGCCGCACGACAATGCCGCGCCGATCGTTGGGGTGCGGCCCGCGCAGGATCAATCCGGACGTCTCGAGCCGGTCGAGCCGGTTGGTCATGGCGCCTGACGTCACCATCGTCGCTTCATAGAGGGCGGTCGGCGTCAGCGCGTAGGGTGATCCAGAGCGGCGCAGCGTTGCCAGCACGTCGAATTCCCCGGACTGCAATCCATAACGGGCAAACAACGGCGCCAGGCGCTCGCGGGCGATCAGCGAGGCGGCCTCGTTCAGCCGCCCGAGCACACCCATCGGCGAGACGTCCAGATCGGGTCGTTCCCGCTTCCATTGCTCGATCGCCCGTGCTGCCCTGTCCAACTGTCTCACCATCATTTATCTTGACGTTAAGAATCTTTCCGTTATCTTACTGCAAGATGCAATGCCGGCCAAGAGCCGCGCTACAGGATTCGGTCAATGAAGCTTCTCTGGGATTCGGCGCTCGGCCTGCTGGTCGTCACCGGCGGCCTGCTCGGCCTGACGCTGCCGTTAGGCAAGCTCGCCACGGCTGCCGGCGTGCCGGCCATGGTCTGGGCCTTCGTCATCTCGCTCGGCGCCGGCGGGGTCTTGCTGTGCATGCTCTTGGCTCGCGGCAAGCGGGTCCGGCTCACCGCGCACAAATTGCGCTATTTCTTCGTCACCGCCGCGGTGTCCTATGCTGTCCCCAATCTCCTGATGTTCTCGGCCATCCCGCATCTGGGCGCCGGCTACACCGGCATCATGTTCACGCTGTCGCCGGTCATCACGCTGGTGTTCTCGATCCTGCTGCGTGTCCGGCGCCCCAACATGCTGGGCATTGCCGGCATCGCCGTCGGCTTCATCGGCGCCGTCATGGTCGCGGTGACGCGCGGCGAGGCCGGCCAGCCGGCCGATTTGTTCTGGGTGACGATGGGGTTGCTCATCCCGGTCAGCCTTGCCGCCGGCAACATCTATCGCACGGTCGACTGGCCGGACGGTACCGGCCCGATCGAGCTTGCCGTCGGCAGCCATCTGGCGTCGGCGGCGATGCTGCTTGCCGGCATTCTCCTCCTGTTCGGCGGCGAAGCTTTCGTCCCACTCGGCGGCGTGCCGCTGGTCGTCGTCGCGCAGGTTGCGTCGGCATCGGCGATGTTCGCGTTCTTCTTCCGGCTGCAGGCGGTCGGCGGTCCGGTCTATCTCAGCCAGATCGGTTATGTGGCGGCGGCCGTCGGCCTGTTTGCCGGAACCCTCTTCCTCGGCGAGCACTATCAACTGCTGACCTGGGCAGGCGCGCTCATCATCACCGCCGGCGTGTTCATCACCACCAGGGCACAAAGCCAGAAGGCGTGAGCGGTCGCAGGGGATCCGAACTGCCTTCGCGCCTGGAGCCGATCTCACCTGAATTTGTATCCAGATCTGCTTTATCTTCTTGTTTGAGCGTGGTCTTTTCCGAGGACCTTTCCCTTTTTGGAATCGTGCTCTGGAGCAAGCCATGACCGAACCGAAGACATCCGAGGAGACTGCCGTCGATGTAGCTGATTTTCGCGCCGCGATGCGGCTGATCGTCGGCAATGTCAGCGTCATCACCGCCGGCACCGGCGAGGATCGCTCCGGTCTGGTGGTCATTTCGGTCGTCTCGCTGTCGGCCGAGCCGCCCAAGGTGATCGCCTGCGTCAACCGGTCATCGTCGACCTGGCCGGTGATCGAACGCTACCGGCATTTCGGCGTCAACTCGCTTGGCCCCCAGCATCAGCGCGTGGCCGAGCGGTTCTCCGGCTTCGGCGGCATCAAGGGCAAGGACCGCTATGAGGGCGCCGAATGGGTGACGCTCAAGACCGGAGCTTTGCTGCTTTCGGACGCGGTGGCCGCATTCGACTGCAGCCTCGATGAGATGATCGATCGCGGCACGCATTCCATCGTCATCGGTTCGGTCGAGGCCGTGCGCACGTCCGATGCCGGCCAGGCGCTGATCTACTGGCGCGGCGGCTACAGGCCGCTGAATTCTGAATAGATCAGACCGAGCCTTTTTCCGCCAGGACCATGTAGTTGACGTCCATGTCCTTCGACCGCGCCCAGCGGTCGGCCAGCGGATTGTAGGTGACGCCGGTGCGGTCGATGATGGTCAGGCCGGCGCCGGCAAGCGCCTTTTCGAGCTCTTCCGGGCGCACCAGCTTGCCGAACTGGTGGGTGCCGCGCGGCAGCCAGCGCAGCACATATTCGGCGCCGATGATGGCTAAGCCCAGCGCCTTCAGCGTGCGGTTGATGGTGGCCACGAACATGATGCCGCCGGGCCGCACCATCTCGCCGCATTTGGCGACGAACAGGTCGATGTCGGCGACATGCTCGACCACTTCCATGTTGAGGATGACGTCGAATTTCTCGCCGGCGTCGGCAAGGTCCTCGGCCGTCGTGGCGCGATAGTCGACGCTGACATTGCCTTCGGCGGCGTGCAGCTTGGCCACTTCGATGTTGGTTTCGGAGGCATCCGCGCCCACAACCTCGGCGCCAAGCCGCGCCATCGGCTCGCACAAAAGTCCGCCGCCGCAACCGATGTCGAGGATGCGCAGTCCCTCGAAAGGCCTTGCAGCGCGTGGGTCACGGCCGAAGCGCGTCGCTATCTGGTCGCGGATATAGGCCAGCCGGACCGGATTGAATTTGTGCAGGGGACGGAACTTGCCGTTCGGGTTCCACCATTCGGCGGCAAGGGCGGAAAAGCGTTCCACTTCTCCGGCATCGATCGTCGATCGTCGGGGCTCTGGCATAGGTTGGTCTCCTCGACACTACAGCGCCGCGCGTCCTCTTGGACGCGCAAAGGACGCTGTAGCACTTTAGATTCTGCGCATGATCCTTTCCGAAATCGACTTCGATTTCGGGGCCATGCGCTAGGAAGTCGGGCGTGAAGCCGCGAATGTCAAGGCAACAATTTTCCTCTGCCGGCAGGGAGCCGGATTCTGTCAGGGCATGTCAGCTGGAGTGCGCCGCGGTGAAACACAATTGGCCTGGCGGGCGAAGGAACACATCATCGTTTTGAACTCGAAGGAGGTGACGATGACAGCAATGACGGCTTCGATCCTCTGGCATCGGCTGGACGTGGAGGGGCATGATGCCTGTCTGCTTGCGCAGACCGATGGCGGGCACAGCCTCAAGGGACAAGCCATCTTCATCCAGGACGGCAAGCCGTGCTGCCTCGCCTACGGGGTGGATTGCGATGCCGGCTGGCACACACGGGCGGCGCTTGTCGAAGGCTTTCTCGGCACGCGCCAGCTGCATTATGCGATCGAACGCGATTTCAACGGCCAGTGGACGCTGAACGGCGAAGTCCAGCAGGGTGTCGACGGTCTTGTCGACGTCGATCTTGGCTTCACACCGGCATCGAACCTGGTGGCGATCCGCCGGTATGGCCTCGGGATCGGCGAAGCGTCGCCTGCCCCGGCGGCCTACCTGACTTTCCCTGAACTGAGGCTGGTGCGCCTCGATCAGACCTATCGGCGTCTCGACACGGTTCGCTATGCCTATGCCGCGCCGGTGTTCGGCTATGACGAAACCCTCAACGTCTCGCCGCACGGCTTCGTTGTCGACTATCCCGGCCTTTGGAGACGCGCGGCTGCGTCAGGCTGAAGCGATTGTGATCAGTCCGCTGCGACCTGCGTCGTGCCAAGCACGTCACGCAGTTTCGCTGCCAGTTGCTCGATGGTGAAGGGCTTGGCGAGGAAATGCACGTCGTGGTCGAGCACGCCGTTGTGGACCACGGCGTTCCTGGTGAAGCCGGTGGTGAAGATCACCTTCAGCAGCGGCATGCGGGCAACGGCCTCTTCCGCCAGCTTGCGGCCGTTCATGACGGGCATGACGATGTCGGTGAACAGCAGGGCGACCTTCGGGTTTTCCGCCAGTTTCTGCAACGCTTCCTCGCCGCTTGCGGCATCAATGACGGTGTATCCGAGTTCGCGTATGGCCTCGGTGGTGGAGACCCGCACGCGGGCATCATCCTCGACGACAAGGATCGTTTCGGCGACCGGTGCGGCGGAGTTGTCGCCGCGCCCGGTGGGCACGGCCGGCTCTTCGGCGCCGAAATACCGCGGCAAGTAGATCTTGATTGTCGTGCCTTCGCCGGGCTCGGAATAGATGTTGACGTGGCCGCCCGACTGTTTGACGAAGCCGAACACCTGGCTCAATCCAAGGCCGGTGCCCTTGTTGACCGGCTTGGTGGTGAAGAAGGGTTCGAAGGCCTTGGCCATGACATCGGGGGTCATGCCCGAACCGGTATCGCTGACGGCGATCATCACATACTGGCCGGCCGCGACTTCTGCATGGGCGGCGGCGTAGCTGTCGTCGAGATGGCTGTTGGCGGTCTCGATGGTCAGCTTGCCGTCATCGCCCATGGCGTCGCGGGCGTTGACGGCCAGGTTGAGAACGGCGTTCTCGATCTGGCTCGGGTCGGCATGGGTTTTCCACAAGCCTCCCGCCAGCACCGTTTCGATGCGGATGGTTTCGCCGAGTGCCCGCCGGATCAGGTCGGACATCCCGGTCAGCAGGCGGTTGGCGTCGACGATCTGCGGCGCCAGCGGCTGCTGACGCGAGAAGGCGAGCAGCCGGGCCGTCAGATTGGCGGCGCGGGTCGCGGCATCGATCGCCGCGTCGATGAATTGTGCGATGTCGTGCTCGCCGCGCGCCAGCTTGCGCTGGGCGAGGTTCATGGCGCTGATGATCACCGCCAGCATGTTGTTGAAGTCGTGGGCGATGCCGCCTGTAAGCTGGCCGACCGCCTCCATCTTGTGCATCTGGCGGATCTGGGATTCTGCCTTTTCACGTGTCTCGATCTCACTGCCGAGCGCGACGTTCTTGCGCACCAACTCCTCCTGGGCGACGACCACCTCAAGGAAGCGGCGGCGCGATTCCCTGATCGCGTAGCCGGCAAGCAGGAAGATCGCCAGCAGTGCCGCCACCGAACCGATGCGTAGCCAGGTCTCGACCTGGTCGGTATGCGCGTCGCGCGCGGCGACGGCTGCGGCGCTGATGCGTCGGACCGTATCCATGCTGGTTCGGATTTCGTCCATGACTGCCTTGCCCTGGCCGCTGCGAATCAGATCCAGCGCTTTCGTCGCATTGCCCTGGTCGTACAGGGCAATCGTCTCGGCCAGTTCAGCCTGCTTTTGCGAAAGCGCGTCCTTGATGTGGTTGATCGGCTGGACGAACTGGTCGTCGGGGGCGGTCAAGCTGTCGATACGGGCAAGTTGCCCCGGAATGGCGCCGACAGCGCTCCGATAGGGTTCGAGATAGGATTTCTCGCCGGTCAGCAGGTAGCCACGCTGGCCGTTCTCGGCTTCCTGTGCCAGAGAAAGCAGACCCGAAAGCAATTGCTGATATTCGATTGCCTCGCGCGCGGCGGCGCGGTTGGCCCGCTGTTCCTCGACCAGCATGGCACGGCTGCCGACAATAAGCGCCAGCACCGCAAAGCCTGCGACAAGCGGGAGCGATTGCCATCGCATGGCACGTCGAAACCGAGCAATCATCATCTGCTATGCCGAACCAAAAGAATTCCCCGCAGGCAGCATTTCGTAGGCGGCGCCGGGGCGGAAGGCAATATGCCGGCTTCTGGAGCCGGCAATTGGCCGCCAGCCTTGCGAAACCTTCGTCATTTGGCTAAGGAGGCCGCGCATTCAGCGGCCGGCGTCAGCCGGCCTTCCGCTTTTCGGGATTCCGGCTTTTGGCTGGGATCCGGCTTCAGGCAAAGGCATTTCGCTCCCATGGCGCGCATCGTGATGAAATTCGGCGGAACCTCCGTCGCCGACATCGCCCGCATCCGCAACGTGGCGCGTCACGTCAAACGCGAGGTCGACGCCGGCCATGAGGTGGCGGTGGTCGTTTCGGCGATGGCCGGGAAGACCAACGAACTGGTCGGCTGGACGCGTGAGGCCTCGCCGATGCATGACGCACGCGAATATGATGCGGTCGTCGCTTCCGGCGAGCAGGTCACGGCCGGCCTGCTGGCCATCACTTTGCAGAACATGGGCGTGCACGCCCGCTCCTGGCAGGGCTGGCAGATCCCGATCAAGACCGATAATGCGCATGGGGCGGCGCGCATCCTCGACATTGACGGTGCGTTCCTGATCAAGCGCTTCGGCGAGGGCCAGGTGGCGGTGATTGCCGGGTTCCAGGGCATCGGCCCGGACAATCGTATTGCCACGCTCGGCCGCGGCGGCTCCGACACCAGTGCTGTCGCCATCGCCGCGGCGGTCAAAGCCGATCGCTGTGACATCTACACCGATGTCGACGGGGTCTACACCACCGATCCACGCATCGAGCCCAAGGCGCGGCGGCTGGCCAAGATCTCGTTCGAGGAAATGCTTGAAATGGCCTCGCTCGGCGCCAAGGTTCTGCAGGTGCGTTCGGTCGAGCTTGCCATGGTGCACAGGGTGCGTACCTTCGTGCGGTCGTCCTTCGACGATCCCGATGCGCCCGGAATGGGGGATTTGCTCAATCCGCCCGGAACGCTCATTTGCGACGAGGAAGAGATCGTGGAACAGCAGGTCGTCACCGGAATTGCCTACGCCAAGGACGAAGCGCAGATTTCACTGCGCCGGGTCGGCGACCGGCCGGGCGTTGCCGCCGGCATCTTCGGGCCGCTGGCCGAGGCCAACATCAATGTCGACATGATCGTCCAGAACATTTCCGAGGACGGCAAGTTCACCGACATGACCTTTACCGTGCCGTCGGGCGATGTCGACAAGGCGCTGGCCGTGCTTGAACGCCTCAAGGCCTCGATCGGCTACGATGTCGTGCAGTCGGAAGCCGGCATGTCGAAGGTTTCGGTCATCGGCATCGGCATGAGGAGCCATGCCGGCGTTGCCGCCACCGCTTTCAAGGCGCTGGCCGACAAATCGATCAACATCCGCGCCATCACGACCTCGGAGATCAAGATTTCGATCCTGATCGACGGCCCGTATACGGAACTTGCGGTTCGTACTTTGCATTCCGTCTACGGTCTGGATAAGCAGTAGCGAGAACGATTTGAGTTGTTGCGTGTGCGCCGGTCGCGGTGGAAACTGCGGCGGGCAGAATGCCCATTGGAGAACAAGCCGCGATGCGTGATCAGGCCAGTGGCCCGCGCGTTTTGCTCAAACGGCTCCGCGAGCTCATGCAGGAGCCGCTGGAGCCGCAGGAGCGGCTTGACCGGATTGTGCGCGACATCGCCTCCAACATGGTCGCGGAAGTCTGCTCGCTCTATGTGCTGCGCGCCGATTCGGTGCTCGAACTCTACGCCACCGAAGGCCTGAACCCGAACGCCGTCCATTTGGCGCAGTTGCGGCTGGGCCAAGGCCTGGTCGGCACCATCGCCGCCAGCGCGCGGCCGCTCAACCTGTCCAATGCGCAGGAACACCCTGCCTTCGCTTACCTGCCGGAGACCGGGGAAGAGATCTACAACTCGTTCCTGGGCGTGCCGGTGTTGCGGGCAGGGCGCACGCTGGGCGTGCTGGTGGTGCAGAACAAGACCATGCGCCACTACCGCGACGACGAGGTCGAGGCGCTGGAGACCACGGCGATGGTGATCGCCGAGATGATCGCCACTGGCGATCTGGCGCGGCTGACCCGGCCCGGCCTCGAACTCGATCTGCGCCGTCCTGTCAGCTTCACCGGCCTGTCCTTCAATGAAGGCGTCGGGCTTGGCCATGTCGTGCTGCACGAGCCGCGCATCGTCGTCACCAATCTGTTCAACGAGGACAGCGAGGAAGAGGTTCGCCGGTTGGAGACCTCACTCAGCTCGCTCAGGTTGTCCATCGACGACATGCTGGAACGCCGCGACGTCGCCTTCGAGGGCGAGCATCGCCAGGTGCTGGAAGCCTATCGCATGTTCGCCAACGATCGCGGCTGGGTGCGCCGGCTGGAAGAGGCGATCCGCAACGGCCTGACGGCCGAAGCCGCGGTGGAAAAGGTGCAGAGCGACATGCGCGCCCGCATGCTGCACATGACCGATCCCTATCTGCGCGAGCGGATGAGCGATTTCGACGACCTCGCCAACCGCCTGCTACGCCAGCTGATGGGGCGCGGGCCGGAAGATGTCGCGGCATCGCTGCCTAAGGACGCCATCATCGTCGCCCGTTCGATGGGAGCTGCCGAACTGCTCGATTATCCCCGCGACAAGATGCGCGGGCTGGTGCTCGAGGACGGTGCAGCGACCAGCCACGTCGTCATCGTCGCCCGTGCCATGGGCATCCCCGTCGCCGGCCAGATGAAGGGCGCTGTTTCCATGGCGGAAAACGGCGATGCCATCATCGTCGACGGCGAGGAGGGCGTGATCCATTTGCGGCCGCAGCCCGATCTCGAGGCTGCTTATGCCGAAAAAGTGCGTTTCAGGGCGCGCCGGCAAGAGGTCTACCGCGAACTGCGCAAAAAGCCGTCGACGACCAGGGATGGTGTCCAGGTCGATTTGCTGATGAATGCCGGTCTTGCCGTCGACCTGCCGCAGCTTGCCGAAGCGGGTGCGGCCGGCATCGGTCTGTTCCGCACCGAATTGCAATTCATGGTCGCTTCCACCTTTCCCCGGGCCGAGGCCCAGGAAAAGCTCTACCGCGACGTGCTCGAAGCGGCGCGCGGCAAGCCCGTCACCTTCCGCACCATCGACATTGGCGGCGACAAGGTGCTGCCCTATTTCAAGGGCGCGATCCAGGAAGAGAACCCGGCGCTTGGCTGGCGGGCGATCCGCCTGACGCTCGACCGGCCGGGCCTGCTGCGCACCCAGATCCGCGCTTTGCTCAAGGCCAGCGGCGGCCGCGAATTGAAGCTGATGCTGCCGATGGTGACCGAGCTCGGCGAGATCACCCAGGCGCGCGAGATCATCGACCGCGAGGTGCGGCACTTGTCGCGCTTTGCCCATCATTTGCCGACCAGCCTGAAGCTGGGGGCGATGCTTGAAGTGCCGTCGCTGCTGTTCCAGCTCGACGAATTGATGAAGGCGGTCGATTTCGTCTCGGTCGGTTCGAACGATTTGTTCCAGTTCGTCATGGCCGTCGACCGCGGCAACACGCAACTGGCCAACCGCTTCGACACGCTGTCGGCACCCTTCTTGCGCGTCCTCAAGCAGATCGCCGATGCCGGCGTCCGCAATCACACGCCGGTGACGCTGTGCGGCGAACTCGCCGGCAAGCCGATCTCGGCGATGGCGTTGATCGGACTCGGTTTCCGCTCGATCTCGATGTCGCCGGCCTCGATCGGGCCGGTCAAGGCGATGCTGACGGAACTGCCGTTGGACGAGTTGAAGGCGTTTTTCGACGACAATCTGATGGCTCCGGCACAGGGCCTGCCGATGCGGGCGCTGCTGCAGGCCTTTGCCGACGACCGTTCGATCCCGTTATAGCAGCCTCATCATGGTCAATTTGCCCCGCGATCGTATGGATCAAGTCGTCAAGCGTTTCGAGATGCTCGAAGCGCAGATGTCGGCTGGCCCGGCCCCGGACGCCTATGTGCGTATGGCATCCGAATATGCCGAAATCCAGGACATGGTGGCCAAGGTCAGGGCGCTGCGCGCGGCCGAGCATGAACAGGCCGACCTCGAGGCCATGCTTGCCGACAAGGGCACTGACGCCGAGATGCGGGCGCTGGCCGAGGCCGAGCTGCCAGGGGTCGAGGACCGCATCGAGGCGCTGCAGAAGGACATTCAGATCCTGCTGTTGCCCAGGGATGCCGCCGACGACAAGAACGCCATTCTCGAAATCCGCGCCGGCACCGGCGGCGATGAGGCCGCGCTCTTCGCCGGCGACCTGTTTCGCATGTACGAACGCTACGCCGCCGAACGCGGCTGGCGTTTCGAGACCGCCTCGGCCAGTGATGGCGATGCCGGCGGCTACAAGGAAATCATCGCCACGGTGTCGGGCAAGGGCGTCTTTGCGCATCTGAAATTCGAATCCGGCGTGCACCGCGTGCAGCGCGTGCCGGCGACCGAGGCCAGCGGGCGCATCCACACGTCGGCGGCAACCGTCGCGGTGCTGCCCGAAGCCGAAGAGGTCGACATCGACATCAGGGCCGAAGATATCCGCATCGACACGATGCGCGCCTCGGGTTCGGGCGGCCAGCACGTCAACACCACCGATTCGGCGGTCCGCATCACCCATCTGCCGACCGGCATCATGGTCGTGCAGGCTGAGAAATCGCAGCACCAGAACCGCGCCAAGGCGATGCAGATCCTGCGCGCCCGCCTCTATGATCTCGAACGCGGCAAGGCTGACGAGGAGCGCTCCGAATCGCGCAAGTCACAGGTCGGCTCCGGTGACCGCTCGGAACGCATCCGCACCTATAATTTCCCGCAAGGGCGCGTCACCGACCATCGCATCAATTTGACGCTCTACAAGCTCGACCGGGTGATGATGGGCGAACTCGACGAGATCATCAACGCGCTGATCGCCGATCATCAGTCCAAGCTGCTCGCCGACATCGGCATCGATGACTGACCTGCCCAACGCGCTCGGGCCGCTGCTGCGGGAAGCGCGGGCTCGGCTCGGCAGCACCGTCGACGACCCGGCGCTCGATGCGAGGCTGATCGTCGAGCATTTTTCGGGCACGACGCGCACGCAAGCCATTGCGGACCCCGAACGCAGGGTCGGCGCCGGCGCTGTTGCCGAAATCGATGCCGCGTTGAGACGCCGCGCCGGCGGCGAACCTGTGCATCGCATCCTCGGCTATCGTGAATTCTACGGTTTGCGCCTGGCGCTGTCGCCGGAAACGCTGGAACCGCGGCCGGATACCGAAACGCTGGTCGAGGCGATATTGCCCTTCGTCAAGGCGGTTGCGACGCAGGAAGGCGAGTGTCGCATCCTCGATCTTGGCACCGGCACCGGCGCCATTGCGCTGGCGCTGCTCAGCGTCGTGCCGACGGCTAATGCCACCGGCGTCGATCTGTCCGCGGGTGCGCTGGCGACGGCGGCCCGCAATGCCGGGCAACTTGGCCTTGCGGGCCGGTTCACGGCGCTGCAGTCGGACTGGTTCGAAAAAGTTTCCGGCCGGTACCATGTAATTGTCGCAAACCCTCCCTATATATGTTCCGAAGACATTGGAAATCTGCAGGACGAAGTCCGCAATTTCGACCCGCGCCTAGCCCTGGATGGCGGCGCGGACGGTCTGAACCCCTACAGAACCATCGCTGCGGAAGCGGCAAGGTTTTTGGAAATTGAAGGCAGAATTGCGGTCGAGATCGGCCATACGCAACGCAACGAGGTCTGCGAGATATTCACTGCAGCCGGCTACGTGCCGGGCAGTGTTTTCCGTGACCTCGGTGGAAACGACAGGGTTATTGTCTTTGAAAGGATAAAGCCTTGACGCAGTGCAAAAAAGCGCTTGGCAATGCCGGGGAATGCGGCTAGGGTCGCCTTAACCGGATGAGACGAAGCAGGCAGTGCTCTTAGCGATTCGGTTTTCCTTGGAAATAGCTGCCTTCTTGCGCAAACGATGCCCAAGCTTCGTGCGGGAATCGTCCGGCAAGTGATGTAACCGGAACAGGATGACACGTGGCGCCAACGCAATCGATGCGGGCGAACGCCGGTGAAGAGACGAAACGGCTGGCTGCATGAGCGCCTCCGTTCGTGAAGAGTTTTTCGAAAATTTCAAAATGAAGAGAGTTTGATGAGGCCACAACAGCAGAACAGGCGCATGCGCGGTCGCAACAACAATGGCGGCGGCGGTGGTAACAATAACAACAATAACAACAACAACCGCAAGGGGCCTAATCCCCTGACGCGCAACTACGAGAGCAATGGCCCGGACGTGAAGATCCGCGGTTCGGCTCAGCAGATCGCCGAAAAATACGCCACCCTTGCCCGTGATTCACAC
>NZ_RZQE01000134.1:0-12775 GCF_004022955.1 Mesorhizobium sp. M7A.F.Ca.US.002.01.1.1
CTTCGGCACCGTCCGCAACGGCCTGGTCGACCGGCGCAAAGCCAGCGCCTTCGCAGCTGGCATCATCGACAGGTTCAAGGTCAAGGCCAACGGTCCGGCTTCGACGGCGCAAAGCCTGTCGGGCGGCAATCTGCAGAAATTCATCGTCGGCCGTGAGATCGCGCTCGAGCCGAAGCTTCTGCTTGTCTCCCAGCCGACCTGGGGCGTCGATGTCGGCGCCAGCGCCTTCATCCGCCAGACCATCGTCGACCTCAGCCGCGCCGGCGCGGCGGTGCTCGTCGTCTCCGAAGAACTCGACGAGCTGTTCGAGATTTGTGACCGGCTTCTGGTGATCTGCCAGGGGCGCGTGTCACCGCCGCTGATACGCAAGACGACCGACCGCGAAGAGGTCGGGCTGCTGATGACCGGTCGAACGATGGGCACGGATCAAATGGCAATTGGGAGTGGCGACGTTGCGCTTCAGGATTGAACAAAGGCCGGAGCCTTCGGCAACAATGCGCGTCGCGGCGCCGGTGCTGGCGTCGGCTTTGACGCTGGTCGTCGGCTCGATCTTTTTTGCCTCGCTCGGACACGATCCGCTGCCGACGCTCTACGCCTTCTTTGTCGAGCCGTTGAATTCCCTCAACGGTTTGTCGGAATGGCTGCTCAAGGCTTCGCCGCTGATCCTCATTGCGTGTGGGCTGGCTATCGGCTTCCGCGCCAATGTCTGGAACATCGGCGCCGAGGGCCAGTTCACCATGGGCGCGATTGCGGCGAGCGGCGTCGGTCTTTTCTGGCCGAACCCGGACAGCGTGCTGCTGTTGCCGTTGATGTTCGTTGCCGGCATGGGCGCCGGCATGGCATGGGCGGCGATCCCTGCCTTCCTGCGCGCCCGCATGAACACCAACGAGATCCTGGTCACGCTGATGATGACCTACATCGCGACGCTGTTCCTGTCCTATCTCGTGCATGGACCGTGGCGCGATCCGGCCGGTTTCAACTACCCGCAGACGGCACTTCTGCCGACAGCCGCCCTGTTCGAATCCTTCGACCCGGCCTATCGGCTCAACCCTTCGATCTTCATCACCGTCGTCGCCGTGTTCGTGATGTGGCTGTTCACTGACCGCAGCTTCCTTGGCTACAAGATGTCGGTGAGCGGAGCGGCACCGCTTGCCGCCCGCTATGCCGGCTTTCGCGAATCTGCCGCCGTCTGGATCGGGCTGATGGCGGGTGGTGCGGCCGCCGGCATCGCCGGCATGGCGGAAGCCGCCGGGCCGCTCGGCCAGCTCTCGCCGCAGATTTCGCCCGGCTACGGTTTCGCGGCCATCATCGTCGCCTTCATCGGCCGGCTGAACGCCTTCGGCATCGTGCTTGGCGGGCTGTTGATGTCGCTGCTTTTCCTCGGCGGCGAAGGCGTGCAGATGACGCTGGGCCTGCCCTCGGCGCTGACGCGCATCTTCCAGGGCATCCTTCTGTTCTTCCTGCTCGCCGCCGACTTCTTCATTTTTTATCGCATCCGCCTGATACGGCCGGCCCGAGACACGCACGCGCTGGAGACAGCCTGATGGATTTGTTCATCGCCATCTTCACCGGCACCGTCATCGCCGCCACGCCGCTGATATTCGCGGCACTTGGCGAACTGGTGGTCGAGAAGTCCGGCGTGCTCAACCTCGGCATCGAAGGCATGATGCTGATGGGCGCGGCATTGGCTTTCTGGGCCGTCACAGCGGGCTATCCAATGCCGGTTGCGATCCTTGCTGGCGCCCTGGCAGGTGCCGCCGCCTCGCTGCTGTTCGGCGTTCTGGCACTGACCTTCCTCACCAATCAATATGCGGCCGGACTGGCGCTGGCCATCTTCGGTTCCGGCGTGTCGGCCTTCCTTGGCCGCGGCTTCGGCAGCGAGCCTATCGAGGCGCTGCACGGCATCAACGTCCCTGTTCTGTCCGATCTGCCGCTGATCGGTCCGTTGCTCTTCCGCTTCGATCCCATGGTCTACCTGGCTCTGGTGATGTTCGCTGCCATCAGCTGGTTTCTCTACCGCACGAAGGCCGGGCTGATCCTGCGAACGATCGGCGAGTCACCGCAGACATCGCATGCGATCGGCTATCCCGTGATCAGGATCCGCTACATGGCCGTGCTGTTTGGCGGGGCGATGGCTGGCCTGGCGGGCGCCTATCTGTCCGTCGCCTACACACCGCTCTGGGTCGAGAACATGACTGCCGGCAAAGGCTGGATCGCACTGGCGCTGGTGGTTTTCGCCACATGGCGCCCGCTGCGCATCCTGCTTGGCGCCTGGCTGTTCGGCGGCATGACGATCCTCCAGCTGCAGGGACAGGCGCTCGGACTGGAAGTGCCGTCCGAACTGCTCTCGGCCCTGCCCTATCTCGCGACAATCATCGTTCTGGTGCTGATCTCGCGAAACCGGCAAATGCTGGCGCTGCACTTCCCGGCTTCGCTAGCAAGGCCTTTCCGTCCGGCGGGTTGAGCAGCAGGGTCTATTCCCTGTTGTAGGGAATGCCGAGCGCCACCGGCTGATGGGTGCGCGACCGCAAGCCCGCAAGCAGCACAAGTGACGCCACATAGGGCAAGACGAGGAACAGCTGGTGGGGGACAGGAATCCCCACCACTTGCGCATGGATGCCCAACGCCTCCAGAAACGCGAAGATGAAGATCGCTCCAACGATCCGGAACGGCATCCAGTTGCCGGCGATGATCGCGACCACGACCAGCCAGCCGCGGCCGGCAATGAGATCGGGAACGAACTTGTCCGAATAGCCAAGCATCAGGAAGGCGCCGCCGAAGCCGGACATCATGCTGCCGAACATGATCGCGAGGCACTGCCTGAGGCCGACGTGCAGGCCCTTGACGTCAAGCGCCTTCGGATTTTCGCCGACACAGCGCACCTCAAGGCCGTATTTCGTTCGGTAGAGAAAGAACCAGACGAGGATGGGCACCAGGAAGCTGACATAGGTCAGCAGGCGTTGGGAAAACAGCACCGGCCCCAGGATTGGAATATCCGACAGATAGGGGATCGGAACCTGGTCGAAGCCGATGAAGGTCGGCGCCTCGCGGCCGCCAATATAGGCCTGGAACCAGAACAGCGTCACGCCCGATGCGAGAAGATTGAGGGCAAGGCCGGCTACGAATTGCTCGGCCTTCAAAACAATCGTGACGAACGACATGATCAGGCTGCTCGCGGCGCAGGCCAGGATGGCTATCGCCAGAGCCAGCCAAGGCGATCCGGTTGTCGAGGCAACCATGTAGGCGACAATGGCGCCAATCAGCATGGTGCCTTCGACAGCGATGTTCCAGATGCCCGCGCGCTGCGTGACGAGTTCGCCCATTGCCGAAAAAAGCAATGGCGTGGCAATGCGGACCATCGCCGCCAGGAGGCTTATCAGAAGCGGGCCCTGCAGCAGCTCAAGCATGGACTTCCCTCCTCACGATCTGAAGGCGCGTTGCGACGGCGGCACTGAGAAAGAACAAAAGCACCAGCCCTTCCATCGCCGACACCAGGCCTGCCGGCGTGCCACTCTTCAGCCGCATGTAGATCGTGCCGCTTTCCAGCGCGCCGAAGAACAGGGCGGCGATCATCACGCCGCTCGGGCGCAGTCCTCCCACCATGGCAACGACGATCCCCGAACTGCCGATGCCAAGCAGCGTCTCGGCACGCAGCCGGTGCGAGACACCGAAAAGCTCGCCGGCGCCAGCCAGTCCCGCCAGGGCCCCCGACATCAGCATGACGGTCAGCAGAAGCCCGCGCACATTGGTGCCGCGAAACGTCAGCGCGGTCGGGTTTGAGCCGAACGCGCGGATTTCGTAGCCCAGCGACGTCTTGTCGAGCAGCACCGCTGCGAATGCCGAGGCGGCGAGAGCGAACAGGAAGCCGACATGCAGCTTTCCCGCCCCAACGGACAAGAGGATCGGCCACTCCAGACTTGGATCGATGGGCGGCGACTGGTGATAGGATACGGTCACGCCTGTCGCCATCCAGGGGCCGCCATCGAGAAGGTAGGCGAGCAGGTACATGACGACGTAATTCAGCATCACCGTCGAAATGATCTCGCTGGTGCCGAACCTGGTTTTCAGTGCGCCGGCCAACAGGCCGAGCACGCCGCCGCCCGCCATTCCGGCCAGCGCGAGTGTGCAGACGGCCAGCCAGCCTGGCAATGGCGCTATCCAGAAACTCACCCAATAGGCGGCCATCGCGCCGGCGAACACCTGCCCCTCCTGGCCGATGTTCCAGATCTTGGCCCTGAATGCGAACACCGTGCCCAGCCCGACAAGCAACAGCGGGGTCGCCTTCGCCAGCGAACCGAGCAATGCGCCTTGGCTGCCGAATGCACCGACGATCAGGGCCGTGAAGGCCCTTGCAGGATCGCCGCCGGAAAGCCTCAGCAAAACAGCGGAAGCCAGGAGAGCACCTGATATCGCCGCCGAATAGCAGACGACGTTCCATCCCAGGCTGCTGCCCGAGCGTCGTTGAAATGAAATCATTGAATTCCCTGCGTAAGCTGGCTGGCATCGCCTGCCATCATCATTCCAAGTTCGAGGAGGCTGGTCTCCTCGGGTCGCACGATGCCCATGATCCGGCCCTTGAACATGACCGCTATGCGATCGCAAAGGCGCAGCAGGTCTTCGAGTTCCTCTGAGGCGAGCAGGATCGCAAAGCCCGCGGCCCGCTTTTCCAGGATTTTCTCGTAGACGAATTCGGAGGCCGCAACGTCGAGCCCTCGCGTCGGCTGGTTGGCCAGCAACAGCCGCCGCGCATGCTGGAACTCGCGGGCAAGAATGACACGCTGCGCGTTGCCCCCCGACAGTCGCTCCACCGGGAGGTCCGCCGAGGCGGTCGCGACCTTGTATTCGTCGATCTTGCGCCTCGCCAACTCAGCCAGTTTGCGGCGATCGAGGAACGGACCGCGACAATATTCCGGCGATCGCTGCCAGCCGAGGACAAGGTTTTCGGCGGTTCCGAACTCCGGGATCAACCCTTCGAGGAAACGATCGTCCGGAATGAAACCCACGCCGCTGTCGAGAATCTGGCGAGACGTCGGCGCGGTGACCGGGCTTCCTTCCAGCGAGAAACCGCCCGATTGAAGCGCGCGGACTCCCATCAGTACCTCGAACAGTTCCTTCTGGCCGTTGCCGGCAACGCCAGCCAGCCCGAGAACCTCGTTGGCGGCGACGGTAAACGTCACGTCCTTGAGGACATCCTCGCCCCATTCGCCAACCGCCGACACCTTTTCGACCGAGAGGATTTCTCCCGTCGGCGTGACGGAATTGTCCCTGACGTTTTTCGTCACCTTGTGCCCGACCATGAGGGCGGTAATCGCCTCGGCTGTCGTATTGGCGGTGTCCACCGTAGCGACGACCTTGCCTTTGCGCAGGATGGTGACCCTGTCGGATTGCATCACCTCGCGCAGCTTGTGACTGATCAGGACAATCGACAATCCACGCTTGCGCATCCCATCAAGGATGACGAAGAGCTGGTCGGATTGCTGCGGCGTCAGGACCGCCGTCGGTTCGTCCAGGATCAGCAGCTCGGCACCGAAATAGAGTGCTTTGAGGATTTCCACCCATTGCTGTTCACCGACCGACAATTGCCAGATTTCGCGATCGAGGTCGATGTCGATGCCGCAGTCCCTGCAGAGGCCGAGAACCCTGCGGCGGGCATCGGCCTTCCTCAGCAGCAACCCGACATCGGCACTGCCGACGATGATGTTTTCGAGCACGGTGAAGTTCGACACCAGCACGAAATGCTGGTGAACCATGCCGATGCCTAACCGCAAGGCATCGGCGGGAGAGCTCAATTCCACCACCTCGCCCTTGAAGCGTATCTCGCCGCTATCGGCTTTGTAGTAGCCGTAGAGGCAGGACGACAGCGTCGACTTGCCTGCCCCGTTTTCACCGAAAAGGCAGTGGATCTCACCTTTGCGGATATCGAGATTGACCCCGTCATTGGCAATGACGCTGCCAAATCGCTTGGTAAGGTTCTGAACGTTCAGCAGGTCTTCCATTGGGTCGCACCGGGCTGCCTGGTTGATGTGTCTTACTTCACCTCGGCGGTGTTGAGCGGAACGACAAACTTGCCGGAAAGAATCTCCTGCCGCTTGGCAGATATTTCGCCCTTCACCGCCTGCGGGATCTTGCCGTCGAAATCATGATAGGGTGCGATGTCGGTGCCGCCTTCGGCCATCGAAAACCATTTCGGTTCGGCGTTGCCATTGAATTGCGCACCGGCCTTGTGTTTCAGCCATTCGCCGATGATCCAGTTGAGATCGGGCTTCCAGCTGATGGTGGCGCTGGACGCAATGGCGTCGGGCGCGACCTTGCTCTGGTCGTTGATGTTGGCGAAGCACATGATCTTGTGCTCCTGGCAGGGCTTGAAATTGTCGGTCAGCATGAAAACGACGTCGGCGCCGGCCGCGATCTGCACATTGGCATGCTCAGCCGCCAGCGCATTGTCGGACCACGAGCCGATGAACGAAAGCCGATGCTGGATGTCCGGCCTGATCGACTTTGCACCCTCGAAGAACGCATTGATCTGGTCGTTGACGTCATTGGCTGGAAAGGTGCCGACGATGCCAACCATGCCTGTCTTGGTGGTATGGCCAGCCAGCATCCCAAGCAGGTAGGAAGGCTCATGCAGCCGCTTGTAGATCCAGTATTGATTTGGCCCGGCTGGGTGATTGCCGGAGCCGGTGACAACAAACATCAGGTCGGGGAACTCGACGCTCAGCTTCTGGACCTGGTCCGAATAGGTGCCATGGCCCCAGATGATGTCGTATTCACCACTCTCTGCGTAGAAACGCATGGCGTTCTCAGCATCGTCTCCGTACAGCGGATCGGTATGTTCCCATGCAATCTCCAGCCCCTCGGGCCTTTCCTGTTTCAGTTGCTCAAGCGCGTCGAGCAGCGTCCGGTCCCAGCCGACGTCAGGCAGGTCCTGCAGGATAACAGCCAGTTTCAGCGTCTTTGGGACATCCGCGAATGAGCGTACAAGCCCCGACAGAAGCAGGGCGCCCGCCGTGCCCAGGATTGCCGTGCGTCGCGTAATGGTATTCGTCATCGCTTGATCCTCTCATTCCAGTCCGAGAACTGTCCAATGCCGCCCTGTCGTCATCCGGATGTTCTTGTCTTTTCCGGTTGCCTACTTGGAGGCGGCGATCGCCTGGACAACGTCCCCATGGCGTTGTTGGCAGCCGGTCTTCCGGCTTAGGTCCGAAACTTCCACGGCGAAGGTCGGCTAACAATGGCTGCGATTTCTTTCGCGCATATCCACAATTAATCATGTCCGAAAATGCGCCCATGACTAGAGCATAGTGCCGAAAAGTGTGAAGCGGTTTTCACGGACAAACGGAAACCGTTTGTCCAGACATCATGCTCTATCTCTTTGATCTAGAAGCGGATTCCGATTTCAGGTCGATTCGACCTGAAATCATCCGGCTCTAGTGTGCGCCGATACCGTTGCCGGCCACGACGCCATAACGCAGGCCCCTTTCGCGCAGCCAGCGGCGGTAGGCGGCCGACGCGGCGTCGGCGCGGATCGGCACCTCGGAACGGGGATCCAGCGGCAGCCTCTTCGGAACCTGATTCTCCAGGATCGGCTTGTCCTGACCCAGGATGGTCTGATGAAATCGCCTCCTCGACACAGGCGACGACATGCCAGTCGTTGAGCGCAACGGGATCGAGATGAGAGAAATTGCTCATGGTGCTGTCCAGCCTGGAATGTCTGTTGTCGGTGAACGGATCTGGCCAAGGCGCGACCGGCAACCAGGTTGCAAGACATCGGTCCGTTGCCTGACGCCGGATCAACCCTGATTGCCCGACAATTCATTTGTGCCTGGAAACCGCCATGTCCGCTCTTGAGGAAAGCATATCGCCAGTTCACCCGCCGGTTCTGGAGGCAATGCTTGCCTCGTCACCCGGAGGCACGTGGGCAACCATCAGGCGTTGCGCTTCTGCTCTCTGAGCTCGGTCGGTGAACAGTCGAACGCCAGCTTGACCTGCCGCGAGAAATGATAGGGGTTCTTGTAGCCGACCTGGTAGGCGATCTCGCTGATCGACAGTCCTGTCCGCTGCAGCAGATGCGTGCCGTAATCGAGGCGGCAACGCCACAGATATTTGGCCGGCGTCATGCCGAGATGTTTCTTGAACGCCGAGACCAGATATTGCGGGCTGACGCGCACCTGCTGCGCCACCCGCTCGATCGACAGATCGGCGGCAAAGTTCTCTTCGAGGAAACGGCGTGCCTGCAGGATCGTCTGCGGGATCGGCCGCTCCGCCTCGATCACCTCGGCCTCGTAGATGAAGGCGTGGAGCAAGGCGTTGGTCAGCGACTCGCGAACACCACTGCGGCCGCCGCGCTCGCCGAGGCCAAGATCAACACCCAACTGCATGAGGGTGTGAACCATCGGCGAGGCGACGATGAATGGCGCGAACTTCTCGCGCTCCTTGTACAGCCACGCCGCGTTCTGCGGCCGGCCATCGCACCAGCTGACATGGGTCAGCGTTTCCGGCGCCACCGACGTCATGTAGCGATCACGCGTGAGCGACAGAGCACATTGTCCTGCCTCCAGTTGCAGGACGCTGTCATCCGCCTCGAGCGTCAGGGATCCGACGTGGACAAGCATGAAGGCCAGATAGTCGCCACCGATCGGCCCGTAGTCGCCGCCATTCTCATAGGTTAGTTCGCCGAAGGTGTTCTCGCGGCTAAGGTCGATCGGTGGCAGGCGCATATCGGCTTCCCCCTGTCAGACTGCCGGTGCCATGCAAGTGAAGTCGATCCGCGTTCCGGCTGCGTCTCCAATTGTCGAAGCTATGGCCTCGTGACGCAAGATACCGCCAATCAACCTGCTCATGGCGGCAGACCGATGCTTCCACGCGCACAGGCCCAGGCTAGCCGAGGCGATCCGCCAGGCGATCTCCAGAGAGGCCGCCCTTGAACGCTCGCTGGTCAACGGCTTGTCGAGATCGACGTCGAGCCGCGCTGGCCAGTTCCGCCTGCGCAGAGAGGTTCGTCCACCTCCTCCTCTTCGTCGTCACTCGGGTGGGATCACACTGGTGGACATAGCCGGAATGAAGGGCGCCTTGGTCAAAGGCGCCCTTCGCATCGGCGGCGCGCTTCGGTCCTGGAGGTACGGACTCAAGCATTTTGAGAGGAGCCACCCGATGAGCTCACTGGGCCGGCTTGCCCAGCGAGCATTCGTATATTTCGGCGAAGTGCTACAACAATCCGCTAGAAGTCACGCTGGAAGCGGAGGAGGCCGCCGACGCTATTCTCTTTCGTAGCGCCGACCCAGTTACGGTTGTCAATCTGGCCAAACTTGCCATCGTGGTTATAGTCAACTTCGGCCGTGACCGTGAAGCCGGGGACGACATCGTAGGCAACGTTTGCCGCGACACCGTAATTCTTGTCATCGTCAGCGGAAACCTGGAGATTGAACGAGGTCTTCTCGTTGAACTTGTAGGTGCCGCCTCCCCAGACTGCCCAGTTGCCGCCCCACTGCTTATAGAAGTTGCGGTCGATGTTCTTGTCGGTGCCGTAACCGGCCATCAAGAACAGAGACAGAGCGCTCGAAGCGTTCACGTCCAAGCGAACCTTGCCGGCATATTCTTCGAAGGTGCTGTCATAAGCAGCGACGCCCGTGATCGCGCCCCAGCCCTGCGTGTACTTCACGCCGCCGACGACATGCGGGACATAGCTGTCGATCGTGTCGTAACCCGAACTGATGTACGCGAAAGGCGGGACGCCGGTCGGGCCAGCGCTGCCGCTACCTTCTTCGAGGGAAACCACGCCCGACAAACCGTTGCCGAGGTCGAAGTAGTACTGGACGACGTTGCTGTCGAAGCCGCCATAGGGGACGATCGTGTCGTTGATGACGTTGCCGGCGTAACCGATGAAGGTGTCGAAGGCCGGGTCGTCCTTACCGACGCGCAGACCACCGATCTGGATCCAGGCGAAGTTCAGCGTAATGCCCGTGTTGCGGGCCTGCCAGTTGTTGCGGCTGTCGTTGGTCGTGGCCTGGTTGGCATAGTCGCCGAAGCTGTTGCCGAAGTTGAAGCGGGTCTCGGTGTAGGTCTTCAACGTGCCGAGTTCGGTTTCCTGGCCGGTCCAGGTCTTCAGGTTGAAGCGGGCATTCTTCCAGTAGGTCGAGTGGTCGTCTTCGCCCATGCTGTCAGGAACGTGATTGACGCCATCGAACGAACCGGCATCACCCACGCCGACGTCGTAGCGGACATAGCCGCCGATGCGCAGGCAGGTTTCGGTGCCGGGGATGTAGAAGTAACCAGCGCCGTAGACGTCGCAGATCTTGACGTATTCAGCGGGTTCCGGCTCGGCAACAACGACGGCGTCGGCGGCGCGCCCACCGGAAACTGCGATCAGAGCCGCAGCTGAGCCGAAAAGAAGGCTCTTAATGTTCATTTTCCTCTCCATTCAAAAGATCAAAAAAAGCCAGGGTATCTTTCGAGGCTGGCAACCCGCTCCCCGGAAAACGCCGCACCCATGGATCCAAGCTCCTCCTGCCGTCCGCAGCCGAAGGCGCCACTTCCGTCAATCGACGGAAATTGCTTGCAAAATGGCTCGAACGACAAACTTGGCGGTGGATGTATGCGGTGATTTCGCGATGACGTTAGGACAGGCGCAACTCGTCACGAATGGCGCTGCTACGCAAAATCATATCTGTGGCTAATGCCCTGTCCGCGGCAGCCATGTATCTGCCTGTGGCGCGCTCCCCGGATGGTCAACCGGGTCTGGGCTCGTAGATCGGGAATGCCTCGCAAAGCTCCTCGACCGACCGCCGAGCCGCCTTCTCCTGTTCGGCGCCCCATTGCGTTCCGACCGCATCCAGCACGTCGGCTATGAGATTGCCGACACGGGCAAACTCGCCCTCGCCGAAACCGCGCGTGGTGGCGGCCGGTGTGCCCAGCCGTATACCGGAGGTGACGGCAGGCGGCGCCGGATCGAAAGGAATGCCGTTCTTGTTGCAGGTCAGCCCTGCCCTGCCCAACGCCTCCTCCGCGTCCTTGCCGGACAGGCCCTTGCCGCGCAGGTCGACCAGCAGCAGATGCGTATCGGTTCCGCCGGAGACAATGTCGAATCCGCGCTCGCCAAGCGTCGCGGCCAGCTTTCTGGCATTCGCCACCATCTGCCGGGCATAGGTCTTGAACCCGTCCTCCAAGGCTTCACCCAGGGCAACGGCCTTGGCAGCAATGACATGCATCAGCGGGCCTCCCTGCAGGCCAGGGAACACCGCCGAATTCAGCTTCTTGGCGATGTCCTGGTTGTTGGTCAGGATCATGCCGCCGCGCGGGCCGCGCAGCGTCTTGTGCGTCGTGGTGGTGACGATATCGGCGACCTCCACCGGGTTGGGATGCACGCCGCCGGCGACCAGGCCGGCGAAATGCGCCATGTCGACCATCATCAGCGCGCCGACGGCATCGGCGATCGCCCGGATGCGCTTGAAGTCGATGATGCGCGGATAGGCCGATCCACCCGCGATAATCAGCTTTGGCCGTGTTTCCCGCGCCTTGGCCTCTAGCTCCTCATAGTCGATAAGGCAGTCGCTCTGGCGCACGCCGTATTGCACGGCGTTGAACCATTTTCCCGACAGTGTCGGCCGGGCACCGTGCGTCAGATGCCCGCCGGCGGCGAGCGACAGACCCATGAAGGTGTCGCTCGGCTTCAGCATGGCGAGCATCACCGCGCCATTGGCCTGGGCGCCGGAATGCGGCTGCACATTGGCGTGCGCCGCGCCAAACAGCCGGCAGGCCCTGTCGATGGCAGCCGCTTCGGCCAGATCGACATATTGGCAGCCGCCGTAGTAGCGGTGCCCCGGATAGCCCTCGGCATATTTGTTGGTCATCACCGAGCCTTGTGCCTCCAGCACAGCCGGCGAAACGATATTTTCGGATGCGATCAGCTCGATTTCGGACCGCTGCCGGCCCATCTCGCGTGCAATCGCATCGGCGACCACCGCATCCTGGAGCTTGAGGTTCCTCTGGAAAAAGCCGGTCATTCTGCTCGTCTCCTGGCGGCAAAAGGCGGACACGGTTTTCGGCGTCGCCATGCCTGGTGTTGGAACTGAAACGGGGAGCTAGTTCACTGCGTCAGGCGGGGTGCGGCCTTCGAAGAAGGCCGACAGATTGTCGATCACCCGCATGCCCATTGCGATGCGCGTTTCGCTGGTGGCGCTACCCAGATGGGGCAGCAGCACGACATCTTCACGCTCCGTCAAGGCGCGCGGCACGGACGGCTCCGTCTCGAACACGTCGAGCCCGGCACCAGTAATCCGACGCTCACGCAGCGCCTGGACCAGTGCGTCCTCATCCACCACATCGCCGCGCGCGGTGTTGATCAGGAAGGCTGATTCCTTCATGCGGGCAAGACGACGTTCGTTGATGAGGCGGGTGTTTTCGCCACCGCCCGGACAATGCAGCGACACGAAATCCGAGGCCGCCAGCACCTCGTCCACAGTCGCCAGCTGCCGCGCCGGCATGCCGGGGTGGGGAACCGGCTGGCTGTCGAAGAAGACGACCTCCATGCCGAAGCCGAAGTGACAGCGCCTGGCCATGGCCTGGCCGATCCTTCCCATGCCGATGATGCCGACGGTCTTGCCGCTGACCTGGGTGCCGCAGAGATGCGTCGGCCGCCAACCGGTCCATTTGCCGGAGCGCAGCTCGCGCTCGCCCTCTCCGGCACGGCGCGCGCACATCAAAAGCAGCGTCATGGCGAGATCGGCGGTGGCATCGGTCAACACGGCGGGCGTGTTGGTGACGATCAGCCCTGCTGCGC
>NZ_RZQE01000135.1:0-12759 GCF_004022955.1 Mesorhizobium sp. M7A.F.Ca.US.002.01.1.1
CCCGCAGAGCGACCTCTGGGCCGTAGAACACGTCGCCGGCAAGCACGAGCTCGACCGCCGGCGGGGGACCCGTGGTAATGTCCTTGTCGACAATGGCGATCTCGACGCCGTTGGCCGCGGCGTTGAGGCCGATCGCGGCAACGCCGTTACGGTCGATCTCGGCGGCGATCACTTCGCGCGAACCTGCCTTGGCTGCGGCGATGCCGACAAGGCCGGAGCCGGCACCAAGGTCGAGCACGCGGCGACCGGCTACCGTTTGCGGATGATCCAGTATATGGCGCGCAAGCACCGCGCCGCCGGCCCACACATAAGCCCAGTAAGGCGGCTGCGGCTCAGGTCCATTGTTGTCCGCCTCGATCGTGTCGTCATCGTCGTCAGCGCTTTGGTGCGTATCGGTAAGCCGTCTCAGGCCACTGGCCGGGTGCGGTGTAAAAAGCTGGATCTCAGGCACCGACGGCACCGGGGCGAGGCGCATGTTCGTCCTGATGAACTCTGCCGGGTCAGGACGGCAAGGTGCATCTACGGCATCCGCGCCGACGGCTGCAATCATTCGCGCAGCGCTCGCCGCAGGATCTTGCCGACCGGCGTCTTCGGCAGTTCGGTGCGGAATTCGATGTATCTGGGCCGCTTGTAGCCGGTCAGGTTCTCGCGGCAAAAGGCGGTCAGTGCCTCGGCGGTCAGCGCCGGATCCTTCCTGACCACGAACAGTTTCGGCACCTCGCCCGAATGCTCGTCCGGGACGCCGATCGCCGCCACTTCGAGCACACCCGGATGCATCGCCACGACTTCCTCGAGCTCGTTGGGATAGACGTTGAAGCCCGAGACCAGGATCATGTCCTTCTTGCGGTCGACGATCTTGGTGTAGCCGCGTTCGTCCATGAAGCCCATGTCGCCGGATTTGAAGTAGCCGTCCTTGGTCATCACCTTGGCGGTCTCATCCGGCCGGTTCCAGTAGCCCGCCATCACTTGCGGCCCCCGGATGCAGACTTCGCCGACCTCGCCGAGCGGCAAATTGTTGCCGTCTTCGTCGCGGATGGCGATCTCCGTCGAGGGCAGCGGCAAGCCGATGGTGCCGGTGAAGTCGCCGGCGGTGAACTTGTTGGCGGTGGCCACCGGCGAGGTTTCCGAGAGGCCGTAGCCTTCGGTGACCGAACATCCGGTCAGCGCCTTCCAGCGTTCGGCGACGCCCTTCTGCACCGCCATGCCGCCGCCCAGCGTCAGCACCAGCGGCTTGAAGTCGAGCTTGCGGAAATCCTCATTGTTGAGCAGCGCGTTGAACAGCGTGTTGAGGCCGGGAAAGATGTGCACCGGATATTTCTGCAATTCCTTGACGAAGCCTGGGATGTCGCGCGGATTGGGAATGAGCACATTGCGGGCGCCCTGCTGCATGCCCATCAGCGCGTTCACCGTCAGCGCGAAGATATGATAGAGCGGCAGCGCGCAGATGAAGTTGGGATGCGCGGGTTTCGGCTTGATCGTGTAGGCGTCCTCCATCCACTGCGCGTTCTGCGCGACGTTGGCGAGCACGTTGCTGTGCAGCAGCGTGGCGCCCTTCGAGACGCCCGTGGTGCCGCCCGTATATTGCAGGAAGGCGACATCGTCGGCTTCCACCTTGGCCGGCTTGAAGCCCAAACCGGCGCCGGCCTTCATGGCCGCATTGAACTTGACGTGCCCGGGCAGCGACCATGCCGGCACCATTTTCTTCACGCGGCGCACGACGAAATTGACGATTGTGCCCTTCAGTCCGCCGAGCATGTCGCCCATCGCGGCGACCACCACATGCTTGACTGCGGTCCTGGCGATCACCGCCTGCAAGGTGTTCGCGAAGTTCTCCAGGATGACGATGGCTTGCGCCCCGGAATCCTTCAGCTGGTGTTCGAGCTCGCGCGGCGTGTAGAGCGGATTGATGTTCACCACCACATAACCCGCTCGCAAGATCGCCATCATCGCCACCGGATATTGCAGCACGTTGGGCATCATCAGCGCGACGCGCGCGCCTTTCTGCAGGCCCTTCGATTGCAGGTAGGCGCCGAAGGCCGCCGACAGCCGCTCGACATCGGTGTAGCTGATGGACTTGTCCATGCAGGTGAAGGCCGGCTGCGCGGAAAACTGCTTGCAGGCGGCGACGAGGAAATCGCCGATCGAGCTGTAGGGCAGGGCGCCGATCTCGGCCTGCACGTTTTTCGGATAGCTCTTGAGCCACGGCTTTTCCGGCAAGCCGGCGGCCAGTGCCGTCAGCGCTTTCGGCAATCGGTTGGCGGTGGCGTCGGCCGGCTTTGCCGCCGGTGGGGCCTTCACCGCCGCCGCGGCCTTCGAGGCCGGCCTGGCAGCGGGCTTTGCCGCACCCGCTTTACGCCCCGGCGCCGTCTTTCCGGCCGCAGCCTTGGCCGGGGCTTTCACCGCCGGCTTTGTGCTTGCCCTTACAGGTGCCGCGGCCGCCTTCGGCTTGGCGGCTTTGGCAACGGGTGCTTTCGGCTTGGCAGTACCGGCTGCTTTCGACGGCGCCTTGGCTCCCGCTTTCACCGGCGCCGTCGTCCTTGATGCTTTTGCCAACCGTTCCTCCCTGGACAAGTCTTGTTCATCCGTGCCGCACTCGCCCCTGAATTGGCAAGGGCGCCCTCCGCTGCGGCCGCTACACCCTATGTATTGCCTCCCTTGGTGAGCGTGCAAGTCTTGCCCTTGCGGCAACGCGGCGAAAGATTTGCCGTCGAAAGTCTTTGCCGCCGCCAGCGCTCCAGGCGGTGTCCTGACGCATCCCACGGCCGCTCGGAAGCGCCGGGAACATTTATATCGTCAGCCTGGCGATCAATAAAAAAATTCGGCTGTTAATAATCTCGTGAACGGAAGAAACGGCTAATTTTTTCTGCAATTTGGCAAAGTTGCGGATTTTTTTCCTGCTTCCCGCGGGGTAAGCAAACGGGGTGTTCCAAAGCCGGAAAAACGGTGCTTATATGCGCGCTTCGCGAGCCTGATAGAGGGGCTTGGAAGAACATCAGGGAGTGCTCAATGAATAAGAAGCTGACTTTTGCAGCCGCGTTGCTGGCTGCAAGCGTCCTGGGCGGCATGGCCAATGCGAAAACTCTGGTCTACTGCGCGGAAGCTTCGCCGGAAGGTTTCGATCCGGCGCCGTATACCGCAGGCCAGACGTTCGACGCGTCCTCGCGCACCGTCTTCAACCGCCTCGTCGAATTCGATCACGGCAAGACGACGACCTCGCCGGGCCTGGCCGAAAGCTGGACGATCTCCGACGATGGGAAGGAATATGTCTTCAAGCTGCGCAAGGGCGTCAAGTTCGCCGCCACCGACTATTTCACCCCGACGCGCGACTTCAACGCCGACGACGTGGTGTTCTCGTTCGAACGTCAGGTCGACAAGAACGGTCCCTGGTTCCAGTACATTCCGGGCATTGCCTACCAGTATTACAATGACCAGTTCGGCGACAACATCACCAAGGTCGAGAAGGTCGATGACCTGACGGTGAAGTTCACCCTCAAGGAGCCGGCGATCACCTTCATTCCGACGCTGGGCATGGATTTTGCCTCCGTCGTCTCCAAGGAATATGCCGACAAGCTGCAGGCCGACAAGACGCCTGAGCTGTTCAACCAGAAGCCGATCGGCACCGGCCCGTTCATCTTCGTCGACTACCAGACCGACGCCGCCATCCGCTACAAGGCCAACCCGGACTATTGGGGCGGCAAGCAGAAGATCGACGATCTGGTCTTCGCCATCACCACCGATCCGGCCGTGCGCGCACAGAAGCTCAAGGCCGGCGAATGCAACATCATGTCGTACCCGGCACCGGCCGACATCGCCGGCCTGCAGGCCGATGCGAACCTGAAGGTCGAGGAGCAGGAAGGCCTCAATGTCGGCGCGCTGATGTACAACACCCAGCAGAAGCCGTTCGACGACGTGCGCGTGCGCAAGGCGCTCAACATGGCCATCAACAAGAAGGCCATCATCGACGCGGTCTTCCAGGGTGCCGGCCAGGTGGCGGTCAACCCGATCCCGCCGACCATGTGGTCCTACAACAAGGAAGTGAAGGACGATCCGTACGATCCGGATGCAGCCAAGAAGCTGCTTGAAGAGGCCGGCGTCAAGGACCTCAAGATGAACGTCTGGGCCATGCCGGTGTCGCGCCCCTACATGCCGAACGCGCGCCGCACCGCCGAATTGATCCAGGCGGACTTCGCCAAGGTCGGCGTCACCGTCGAGATCGTCAGCTACGATTGGGGTGAATACCTCAAGCGCGCTTCCGCGGTCGATCACGACGGCGCCGTCATTGTCGGCTGGACCGGCGACAATGGCGATCCGGACAACTTCCTCGGCGTGCTCCTGAGCTGCGCTTCCGTCGGTTCGAACAACCGCGCGGAATGGTGCAACAAGGACTTCGATGCGCTCATCAACAAGGCCAAGACCGTTTCGGACCAGGCCGAGCGCACCAAGCTCTATGAACAGGCACAGGTCATCTTCAAGGAACAGGCACCCTGGGCGACGCTCGCTCACTCCAAGGTGTTCATGCCGATGCAGAAGACCGTCACCGGCTTTGCGATGGATCCGCTCGGTATCCACCGCTTCGACGGCGTCGATATCGCCGAATAAGGTTGCGAAACGGGGGCGCCACCATGTGGTGACGCCCCCACTCGCCCGCCATGCTGCGTTATATCCTCGGCAAGCTCGCCCTCATCATCCCGACCTTCATCGGGATAACCATCCTCGCCTTTGGCTTCGTGCGCATCCTGCCCGGTGATCCGGTGCTGGTGCTTGCGGGCGAACGCGGCCTGT
The DNA here is from genome assembly GCF_004022955.1 of Mesorhizobium sp. M7A.F.Ca.US.002.01.1.1. Lineage (NCBI taxonomy): Bacteria > Pseudomonadati > Pseudomonadota > Alphaproteobacteria > Hyphomicrobiales > Phyllobacteriaceae > Mesorhizobium > Mesorhizobium sp. M7A.F.Ca.US.002.01.1.1. The sequence goes on from NZ_RZQE01000135.1 coordinate 4,783, forward strand.
CGCCCGAACGCCACACGGCGCTCATGCACCAGTTCGGTTTCGACCTGCCGATCTGGCAACAATATCTGACCTATCTGACGAACATCCTCGGCGGTGATTTCGGCACCTCGTTTTCCACCAAGACACCGGTGCTCAAGGACTTCCTGGTCCGCTTTCCGGCAACGGTCGAGCTCGCCATCTTCGCCATGATCTTTGCCGTCATCCTGGGTGTGGCCGCCGGCATTTTCGCTGCCATCCGCCGCGGCTCCTGGTTCGACCAACTGACCATGGGCACGGCGCTGGCCGGCTATTCCATGCCGATCTTCTGGTGGGGTCTGCTGCTGATCATCGTGTTCTCCGGCATGCTGCACTGGACGCCGGTTTCAGGCCGCATCGACCTCCTCTACTTCTTCAAGCCGGTGACCGGCTTCATGACCATCGATTCCCTGATCTCGGGCCAGAAGGGCGCCTTCCGTTCGGCGCTGTCGCACCTGATCTTGCCGACCATCGTGCTCGGCACCATTCCGCTCGCCGTCATCGCGAGGCAGACGCGCTCGGCGATGCTCGAGGTGCTGGGTGAGGACTATGTCCGCACCGCGCGCGCCAAGGGCCTGGCGCCGCGTAGGGTCATCGGCCTGCACGCCTTCCGCAACGCGCTGATCCCGGTCGTCACCACCATCGGCCTGCAGGTCGGCACGCTGCTCACCGGCGCCATCCTGACCGAGAGCATCTTCTCCTGGCCCGGCATCGGCAAATGGATGATCGACGCCATTTCCAAGCGCGACTATTTCACCGTGCAGGGCGGGTTGCTTTTGATCGCGTTGATCGTCATGTCGGTGAACCTCATCGTCGACGTGCTCTACGCCGTCATCAACCCACGCATCCGGGCCAACTGACATGAGCAATGAAGGCCCCGCCACCATCGAAGCCGCGACCGTCGTCAAGCCGCAGGACGCCAGGTTGCAGATGTTCGGCGAGTTCTGGCATTACTTCTCCGTCAACAAGGGCGCGGTGATCGGGCTCTTCGTCTTCGCGCTGCTGATCCTGATCGCCATCTTCGCGCCGCTGCTGGCGCCGCATTCGCCGGACGATCAGTTCCGCGACTTCTTCCTGACGCCGCCGGCCTGGCAGGAGGGCGGCAATGCGCAGTTCCTGCTCGGCACCGACGCCGTCGGCCGCGATATGCTGTCGCGCCTGATCTACGGCTCGCGCTTCTCGCTCGCCATCGGCTTCGTCGTTGTCACGTCAGCGCTGATTTCAGGCGTCATCCTCGGCCTGCTCGCCGGCTACTGCCGCGGCTGGGTCGACACGCTGATCATGCGCATCATGGACATCATCCTGGCCTTCCCGTCGCTGCTCTTGGCCCTGGTGCTGGTCGCGGTGCTTGGCCCCGGCCTCGTCAACGCCATGATCGCCATCGCCTTCGTGCTGCAGCCGCATTTCGCCCGGCTCACCCGCGCCGCCGTGATGGCCGAAAAGACCCGCGAATATGTCGTCTCGGCCAAGGTCGCCGGCGCCAGCCATCTCAGGCTGATGCTGGTCACCATCCTGCCAAACTGCATCGCGCCGTTGATCGTGCAGGCGACGCTGTCCTTCTCCAACGCCATCCTCGAGGCGGCGGCCCTTGGCTTCCTCGGCATGGGCGCGCAGCCGCCGACGCCGGAATGGGGCACCATGCTGGCCGAAGCGCGCGAGTTCATCCTGCGCGCCTGGTGGGTGGTGACCTTCCCTGGCCTCGCCATCCTGATCACCGTCTTTGCCATCAACCTGATCGGCGACGGTCTGCGCGACGCGCTCGACCCCAAGCTGAAGAGGTCCTGAGCATGCCTCTGCTCGAGATCAAGAACCTCACCGTTTCCTTCGACACCGCGGCCGGACCGTTCATGGCCGTGCAAGGTATCGACCTGTCGATCGAGCCGCGCGAAGTGCTGGCGATCGTCGGCGAGTCCGGCTCCGGCAAGTCGGTGTCGATGCTGGCGGTGATGGGGCTGTTGCCCAACACGGCAACCGTCAAGGCCGACCGCATGGCCTTCGACGGCGTCGATCTGCTGAAGCTCAGCCCGTCCGAACGGCGCAAGATCGTCGGCAAGGACATCTCGATGATCTTCCAGGAGCCGATCGCCAGCCTCAATCCGTGCTTCACCGTCGGGTTCCAGATCGAGGAGGTGTTGCGCTTCCACATGGGCATGGACCGCGCCCAGCGCCGGGCGCGTGCCATCGAACTGATGAAGCTGGTCGGCATCGCCGACCCTGAAGAGCGGCTGAGTTCCTTCCCGCACCAGATGTCGGGCGGCCAGTGCCAGCGCGTCATGATCGCCATCGCCATTGCCTGCAATCCGAAACTGCTGATCGCCGACGAGCCGACCACGGCGCTCGACGTCACCATCCAGAAGCAGATCCTCGATCTGCTGGTTTCGCTGCAGGCCAAATACGGCATGGGCCTGATCATGATCACCCACAATATGGGCGTGGTGGCCGAGACCGCCGACCGCGTCATCGTCCAGTACAAGGGCCGCAAGATGGAAGAGGCCGACGTGCTGTCGCTGTTTGAATCGCCAAAGAGCAATTACACGCGGGCGCTGTTGTCGGCCTTGCCGGAGAACGCCGTCGGCGACCGGCTTCCGACCGTTTCCGACATGATGTTCGAGCCGGCGCCTTCTGCTGCGGGAGCCACCTGATGAGCACCACGGTTCTCGAAGGCAAGAACATCGTCCGCGACTACCACATCGGCGGCGGCCTGTTCACCGGGCCGCGTACCGTGCACGCGGTCAAGGGGGTCTCGTTCAAGGTCGACAAGGGCAAGACGCTGGCCATTGTCGGCGAAAGCGGCTGCGGCAAGTCAACGCTTGCCCGCATCATCACGCTGATCGATCCGGCGACATCGGGCGAATTGTTCATCGACGGCAACAAGGTCGACATCGCCAAGGGCGGATTGACCAAGGAGATGCGCCGCAAGGTGCAGATCGTCTTCCAGAACCCCTACGGATCGCTCAATCCGCGCCAGAAGATCGGCGACGTGCTGGGCGAGCCGCTTTTGATCAACACCGACAAGCCGGCGTCCGAGCGGCGCGACCTTGCGATGAAGATGTTGAAGAAGGTTGGCCTCGGCCACGAGCACTACAATCGCTATCCGCATATGTTTTCCGGCGGCCAGCGTCAGCGCATCGCCATTGCCCGCGCGCTGATGCTGAACCCGAGCCTGCTGGTGCTCGACGAGCCGGTCTCGGCGCTCGATCTGTCGGTGCAGGCGCAGGTGCTCAACCTGCTTGCCGACCTGCAGGATGAGTTCCAGCTGACCTATGTCTTCATCAGCCACGATCTGTCCGTGGTGCGTTACATCGCCGACGATGTGATGGTGATGTATTTCGGCGAGGCGGTGGAATACGGCTCGCGCGACGAGGTCTTTGCCGATCCCAAGCACAGCTACACCCGGACGCTGTTCGCGGCGACACCGCGCGCCGACGTCGCGTCGATCAAGGCGAGGCTGGCGAAGAAGAAAGCGGCTTAACGTCTCTTCGTCATCCTCGGGTCTGCACTGCGTCGCTACGCTCCCTTGTTCCGCCCATGGATGACGACGCTGGAGAGGCCGCCTCTCACGACAGCTTGGCGATGATGGCGCGCAGCGCCTCGCCGAAGCGCCGGACTTCCTCGACCGTGTTGTAGTGGACCAGCGAGGCACGGATGGCGCCGCTGTCCATCGAGAGGTTGAGACGCTTCATCAGCCGTGGCGCGTACATGTGGCCGTCGCGGATGCCGATCTGCATCTCGGCCATTTCCTCGACGACCCGCTGCGGCGATAGTTTGCCGATGTTGAAGCAGAAGGTCGGCACGCGCTCGGTGATGCGGGCCTCGTCGGCGACGCCGTAGATGGTTGCCCCGCAACCTTTCAGCACGGCCAGCATCTCACGCGCCAGCACCAGCTCGTAGTCGCGGATGGCGCCCATGCCGGCAACGATGTTGTCGCGCCGCGAACGGTTGTTGGACGGCGCCAGATTGCGGCCTATCAGTTCCAGGTATTGCACGGCGGCATCCATGCCGGAGACGTTCTCGTAGATGAAGGTGCCGGCCTCGACCTTGTAGGGCGGCTCGTCGGGGATGAAATCCTCGCGGAAGGTCGGCAGCCGCTTCAGCGTCTCGAAACGGCCCCACAGGAAGCCCATATGCGGCGAGAAATTCTTGTAGCCGGAGCAGACGAGATAGTCGCAGTCCCAGGCCTGCACGTCGATCAGTCCATGCGGCCCGTAATGCACGCAGTCGAGGAACACTTCGGCGCCGGCCGCATGCGCGATCTTGGCCACCGAAGCGACATCGACGATCGAGCCGATCGAGTGCGCCGTGACCGTGCAGGCGATCAGGCGGGTGCGGTCCGAAACCAGCGGACGCAGATCGTCGACATGCAGATTGCCGTCCTCACGCATCCGCCACCATTTGAATTTCGCACCGGCCGACTCCAGCGCCAGCCAAGTCGCGATGTTGGCGTCATGGTCCATGTCGGTGACGACGATCTCGTCGCGCTCTTGCAGCATCTGGCCGATGCCGAGGCTGACCAGGCGGATGAACGAGGTGGCATTCATGCCGAAGCAGATTTCCGCCGGGCTGTAGGCGTTGATGAGCAGAGCGACGCTTGTCCGGGCATCGGCGACCGATTGGTCGACGGTGACGCTGCGGCCATAGCGGCCGCCACGCTGCACATTGTGCGAAACCAGATGATTGGTCACCGCGTCGAGCACGCTCTGCGGGATCTGCGCGCCGGCGGCGTTGTCCAAAAAGATGAAATCGCCGGCCCGCTGCAAGGCTGGAAACATGGCGCGGATGGTGTCGACGGGGAACGCGGTGGCATTCGCATTGTCGGTTTGATGCTTATTCACGGGTAGGCTCCTGCGGAGGGCTTGGACGGGGTGGGATCGGTTGGCGAGGTCAGCGCTTCTTTTCGGTCTTGAAGCGCTCTTCGAGCAGGCTGACGAGGCGGACCATCGGCCAGAGGAAGATGAGATAGACAAGCGCGGCGCCGATCAGCGGCGATGGGTTGGCGTAGAGCGACTGCGCGTTGGTCGCTTCCTTCAAGAGTTCCGGCAGCGCCACGGTGGAGGCGAGCGAGGTGTCCTTGAACATCGAGACGCAGTTGCTGGTCATCGGCGGGATGACGACGCGGATCGCTTGCGGCAGCACCACCTTGCGCAAGGTCAGGAGGAACGGCAGGCCAAGCGCCTGCGACGCCTCGAACTGGCCACGCGGAATGCTTTCGATGCCGGAGCGGAACACCTCGGCCGAGTAGGCCGACATGATGAAGGCGAAGGCTGTCACCGCCGATGCCCAGGACGACAGGCGTATGCCGAGGAAGGGCAGCGCATAGTAGATCAGGATCAGCACGACCAGCACCGGCAGGGCGCGGAAGATGTCGGTGTAGCCGACCGCGAGCCAGCGCAGCGGCTTCGGCGCATAGAGCCGCACCAGGCTGATCCCCAGGCCGATGGGGATGCCGATGCCGATGCTCAAAATGCCGAGCAGCAGCGTGTTCAGGAAGCCGCGCAGCAGCGCCGGCAGGCTGGACATGATGACGTCGGGGTTGAAGAAGGTGTCGATCAGCGACATGGGAGCGTTCCCGAACCCCAGAGCAAAGAATGCTCACGTTAAACTCGATGGGCCCGCCGAGGGCAGGAGATCTGCGGCAGAAGCCGGCGGCCAGGCGTGAAAGAATCGTGCCGGCCTGGAAAGCCGGCACGATGTTACCGCAGCTTTCAGCTCAGGCCTTCGGCAGCGGCATTTCCTTCATGGTCGAAGAGTCGGCGGGCGCGTCGCTGCCGAACCACTTCTTGTGGATGGCGGCCAGCGTGCCGTCCTTCTTCATCGCGCTCAGCGCATCGTTCAGCTTGCCGAGCAGCGGGTGGTCCTTGGTCATCATCAGGCCGTATTGCTCACCGGTCTTGATGCGCTCCTTGACCACCAGGTCCTTCATCTTGGTGAAGGAATATTCCATGCCCGGAATGTCGCTGACTGCCGCATCGACGCGGCCGGCGCTGAGGTCGAGCAGCAGGTTCTGCTGCGTGTCGTAGCCCTTCACGTCGCTGAAGCCGTCGGCTTCCTGATGCGCCTTGACCCAGGTTTCGCCGGTCGAACCGGACAGCACGCCGATGATCTTGCCCTTGAGGTCGGCCTCGGCCTTGATCGGGCTGTCGGCCTTGGTGGCGATGCCCATATCGGAATCATAATAGGGCTGCGTGAACGACTGTGACTTCAGCCGCTCCGCCGTGATGGTGATCGACGAGATGGCGACGTCGATGCGCTTCGAGGTGGTGGCGGCAAACAGCGCCTGGAAACCGAGATCGGCGATGTCGGTGGTCATGCCGATGCGCTTGGCGGCTTCGTTGACGATGTCGACCTCGAAGCCTTCGAAAGTGCCGCTCTCGTTCTTGAATTCGAAGGGCGGGTTGGTCGGGTAGGCGCCGACATTGAGCATGTCGGCGGCATAGGCGGTGGCGGGGCCGGCGGCGATGCCGATGGCGGCGGCGAGAAGAAGCAATTTGCGACGCGTGAAGCTCATTTGTGTTCCCTCTGTTGTTGATCGGGCGGGTTGCTCCCGCACGGTTTTTTTGCCGCCCCGCTTCACGCAGGGCGTCAATTTATGGCAGCGACCATGCGGTCGCGGCGGCGATGTTGTGTGTTGCAGACCGCGAATCCGCGCGCACGTCATCGAAGGCATGGCGCGTGTTGGATGATGACTGGGGCAGTATGAACGACAAGAACTGAGACTCCCACCCGGAGCACCCACGATGGCTGGCCGGCACGATGGACTGGTCTGCTCGATGGACTGGCCGGCAAGCCCGTCCGGCACGGCAATCGCCATCGACTCCGGAATGCTTATCCAAAGTGCGGCGCTTTTCAAGGCGAAAGTTTTAAGCTTAAAAAGCTGCGGTGTCCGTTGCGTGGCGGACATGGTGCGGCCCGCTGGAACCGATACCCGCGAGCGATGGTGACGCCAAGCTATTTCAGGCTTGAAATATTTCCGCGCGGGCCTAGCGTGCGATCTTCGCCGGGAGGCAGCGACGTGAACAAACCACACCCTTTGCACGGCTCGAACAGACTGAAGCTTGGCGTCTTTTCGACCAATGCCGATGGCGGGCTTGCCATCACCGATGTGCCGGAGCGCTGGGCGGCGAGCTGGCGGGACAATGTGACCGCAGCCCAGATCGCCGACCGCGCCGGGCTGGAGTTCATGCTGCCGATCGCGCGTTGGCGCGGCTTCGGCGGCCGCAACAAGGTGCGCGAATGGTCGTTCGAGACCTTCACCTGGGCGGCGGCACTCGCCATGGCCACCGAGCAGATCGGCCTGTTCATGACCGTGCATGTGCCGCTGGTGCATCCGCTCTATGCCGCCAAGGCGCTGGCGACGGTCGACCATATCAGCCAGGGCCGCGCGGGCTTGAACATCGTCTGCGGCTGGAACCCGAAGGAATTCGGCATGTTCGGCACGCCTTTGGTCGAGAAGGGCTACGATCAGGCGGCCGAATGGATCGAAATCCTGGAAAAGCTTTATGCGTCGGCCGAGCCGCTCGATTACGAAGGCACTTATTACCGCCTCAAGGAGGCTGTCAGCCGGCCGGCCAGTCTGCAGGTTCCGCGCCCCGTGACCATGAACGCCGCCTTCGGCGGGCCGGGCCGCGATTTCGCTGCCGCCCGGTGCGATTATCTGTTCACGACATTTTCGGAAATGAGCGATGCCGGCAAGCATGTCGCCGACATCAGCGAGCGGGCCGATAAGGCAGGCCGCGATGTCGGCGTCTACACCGTGGCGCATGTCGTCTGCCGCCCGACGATGGAAGAGGCGCAGGCCTACTACACGCGCTACGCCGTCGATATGGCCGACCATGACGCCGTCGATGCCCACATGGCCGGCAAGAAGGAATTCTCGCAATCGCACGACCCGCACGCCTATGACCGCTACCGGCAGCGTTTCGCCGGCGGCGCCGGCACCTACCCGCTGATCGGAACGCCGGAAAC
>NZ_RZQE01000136.1:0-12752 GCF_004022955.1 Mesorhizobium sp. M7A.F.Ca.US.002.01.1.1
GATGGAGACCTTTTCGCTGCCGCTGCCGCCCGTCGATTTCCTCTATTCCGCGTGGGGTGTGATCCTGGCCGAGGTCACTGTCTACACACCCTTCATCCTGCGGCCGCTGCTCGCCGCCTTTTCGCTGGTCGACCGTGGCCAGATCGAAGCGGCGAGCGTGCTCGGCGCGCGGCCGTTTCGCATCGTTCGCCAGGTGATCCTGCCGGCGGCAATCCCGGCACTCATCGCCGGCGGCAGCCTCTGCCTGTTGTTGACCGTCAACGAATTCGGCATCGTGCTGTTCATCGGCGCCAAGGGCGTCATCACCCTGCCGCTGCTGATCTACGGCAAGGCGATCCAGGAATCGGCCTATCAGGTCGCCTGTATCATCGCCGTCGTCAACATCGCGCTGTCACTCGGCCTGTTTGGCCTCTACCGTTTCGCCGCCGGCCGGTTGGGAGCCTAGCCTATGCTGGTCTGGTCACGCTCCGGTCGTCTTGTCCTGTGGGTGCTCTTCGCACTGATCTTCGGCGTGCTGTTCCTGGCGCCGCTCGCGGTCATCCTCCTGTCCAGCCTCGCCGACCAGTGGAACGGCGTGCTGCCCAACGGCCTGACGACGGAGCACTACACTGATGTCATTTCCGGTGCCGCCGGCAGAGCGGTCAAGGCGAGCCTGGTCACCGGCTTCCTGGCCAGCGCGCTGGCGCTGGTCAGCGGCACCTGGGCGGCCCTGTCGCTGCGCCTCCAGGGCCATGCCTTGCGGCGGCTGCTCGGCCTTTTGTTCTTCATCCCAAGCGCGGTCCCTTCGGTGTCTGTCGGCCTTGGCCTGCTGGTTGCCTTCAGCCATCCGCCGCTGCTGCTCAACGGCACGATCGCGATCGTCATGATCGCGCATTTCGTGCTGATCTCGGCTTTCACCTTCGGCAATGTCTCGGCTGGACTGGCGCGGCTGTCGCCCGACTTCGAGCAGGTGGCATCGAGCCTCGGCGCTCGCCCGGCCTACCGGCTTTGGCACGTCACACTGCCCTTGCTCGCACCCTATCTGGTCGCCGCCTTCGGTCTCAGTTTCGCGCTGTCGATGGGGGAACTCGGCGCCACCGTCATGGTCTACCCGCCGGGTTGGGTGACGCTGCCGGTCTCGATCTTCAGCCTTACCGATCGCGGCGACATCTTTGCCGGTGCGGCACTGACAATGATCCTGGTCGTGGCGACGCTGGTTCTCTTGCTCGGGCTGGAGCGCATTACCAAGCGCGCTACCGGCTCGTAGGACTTTCCCGAGTCTCAGCCCTGCGCCGGCCTGCGTTCGACGATGTAGATGTGGTCTGCCGCCAGCACCACGTCGCCGCGCTGGTTGATCACCTCGCACCGCTCGATCACCCGTCCTGAACCCGGCCGCTTGGGATCGTCTTCCTTGACCGCGATGGTGGTGCGCGTGCGGATTGTGTCGCCGATGAACACCGGCTTGATGAAGCGCAGCCGGTCGTAGCCGTAGGAAAAGGCGACAGGGTTAACGACGCTCGCGGTCAGCCCGATGCCGACCGAGAACACCAGCGTGCCATGCGCGATGCGCTGGCCGAATGGCGTCGTCTTCATGTACTCGGCGTCCATGTGGTGCGGAAAGAAATCGCCGGTGTGGCCGGCATGGACGATGAAGTCGGTCTCGGTGATGGTGCGGCCGCTTGTTAGGCGCGACGCGCCAATCTCGTAATCCTCGAAATACTTGATCTGTTCCATCAGGGTCTTTCCGCAATCGGCGTCGCCGGTGCCGCGCTCGACTGATACGCCGCCTCGACCAGCGCCATAGTGCTCCAGGCATCTTCGACGGGGCTTATCAGCGTATCATCTTCTCCGGTCGCAAAGCGCTGGACATTGGCCATGCGGCCGACGAAGGCATCGGGAAACCACTCGCCGGCCAAAGGCACGGCGATCCAGCCCGTTCCGCCCTTCGGATAGATCTCCAATACATCCGGTTCGCCCTGGGGATAATCGAGGTTGAGACCCAGCTTGAGATAGGCGGCACCCTCTGTGCCGCAGATGCGGAACTCGCAGGCCTGATGCCGGCGACCGAATTTGTGGTCGTGGTTGATCGACAGCGCGCAACGCACGGTGTCGCCATAGTCGAGAATGGCGCTGGTGCGCGTCTGCGCCACCTTATGGTTGGGATGGCCGAGTGTCTTGGCGTGCACGCCTCTGGGGTCGCCGAGCAACTGCCGGATCAGGTCGAGATAGTGGATCGAATGCATGGCGATCTCGACGCGCGGCGCCTTGAGCAGGAATTCCCAAAGCTCCCATGGTGTCGCCAGCGCCAGCCAGGCGTCGAAGTCGACGATCTCGCCGAGCCAGCCCTTGCCGATGGCATCCTTCAGCGCCAGCATCATTGGCGCGAAGCGCAATTGGAAGTTCACCGCCGCGTGCAGCCTCCTGGCGCGGCAGATTTCGAGGATCGCGGTCGCCTCGGCAAGATTGCTGCCCATCGGCTTCTGGATCAGCGCCACCGCGCCGTCAGGCAAGGACTTCAGCACATCGGCATGATGCGACGGCGGGGTGGCAAGGTCGAAGATCGCGCCCTCGACAGCAGTCGCTTCTTCGACCGAGCCAAAGGCCGTCACGCCCCATTGGCTGGCCAGCTTTTCAGCCCTGACATGATCAGGATCATAAAGCCCGGCAACCGGAAAGCCGGCCTTCCGGTAGGCTGGGAAATGCGCGTCGCCGACGATCGATCCCGCGCCGAAGGTGACGATCGGCCGGGGTCTTGAGGGTTTTGGCCAGGATTGAACGAGCAAGGCAGGGTCGAAGCCGCCTTCAGTCATGATGGAAGACCTCATCCATCTCGGCCCACCACTCGCCCTCCTTGCGGGTCGCCAGCGGCTCCTGGCAGGGCATGCAGACGGCCCACCATTCCTGCGTCTTCGGGTCGGCCGCCATCTTGGCCATGTCGGCGGCATAGTCGGTGCCGTGGTATTCAAAATAGGAAAACAGCAGGTTCTCCGGCCGCTTCAGGTAGATCGAATAATTCTTGATGTTGCAGGCCGAGATCATGGTCAGCACGCCGGGCCAGACGGCGGCATGGAGGCGGACATACTCCTCGACCTTTTCCGGCTTCAGTCCGAGAATCATCCCCATCCGCTGCATATCAGTCTCCTATTTCGTGATCGCCGTGGTGAATTCGGCGATGCTCATGGCCTTGACCGCGTCCCAGTCCCAATCGATGCCGATTCCCGGTTCGTCGGGCGCCAGCGCCTGGCCATCTTCGATGCGCATGCGCTTGCCGGTCAACTGGTCGAGCTGCGGAATGTACTCGACATATCGGCCGTTCTGAACAGCGCAGGTCAGGCTGACATGCAGTTCCATCAGGAAATGCGGGCAGACCGGAATGTCGAAGGCCTCTGCCGCGTGCGCAATCTTGAGCCAGGGCGTGATGCCGCCGATACGGCCGACATCGACCTGCACGATCGAGCAGGCGCCTTTCTGCATGTACTCGCGAAAATGGCGGAGGGAGTAGAGCGACTCGCCGATGGCGATCGGCGTCGGCGTCGAGTTCGACAATCGCACATGCCCGTCGATGTCGTCTGCCGGCAGCGGTTCCTCGATCCAGGCGAGGTCGAGCTCACGCAGCCTCGCAGCGCGCCGGATCGCTTCGTCGACCGAAAACCCCTGATTGGCGTCGGTCATGATCTCGTAGCCGTCGCCGACCGCCTTGCGCACCGCCGACAGGCGGGCAAGATCCTCCGACCCGTGCGGCCTGCCGATCTTGACTTTCGAGCCGCGAAATCCCTTCGCCTTGGCGGCCAGCGCATCGTCGACCAGCGCCTGCGTCTCGATGTGCAGCCAACCGCCTTCGGTGGTGTAAAGCGGACAACGATCCTTGGCGCCGCCGGCGAGTTTCCACAGCGGCAGGTTTTGCTTCTTGGCCCGCAGATCCCACAGTGCGGTATCGATCGCCGCGATGGCGATCGCGGTGATCGCCCCGATGGTCGTGGCATGGGTGGCGAATTCGAGATCGTGCCAGATCGCCTCGATCATGTCGGGATCGCGGCCGATCAGGCGCGGCACCAGATGGTCCGAGAGCAGCCGCATCACCGACGAACCGCCGGTGCCGATCGTGTAGCTGTAACCGGTGCCGACCGCACCGTCGGAATCGGTGATCGTGACGATCGGCGTTTCCTGGCTGACGAAGCTCTGGATCGCGTCGGTGCGCTTGACCTTGGGCACAAGGTCCACCATGCAAAGGTCGACTTTCTCGATTCTGGCCATGCCGATCAGCTCCGCAATGTCTTTCCGGTCTCAGTGGCAAACAGATGCGCCTGCGACATGTCGAGGCTCATGGCGACCCGCTCGCCCGGCCGCAGTGGCCTCGGGTTCAGCATGCGCGACACCCAGTCCGTGCCGTTGAATTCAACGAACACCAGCGTCTCGTTGCCGAGCGGTTCGGTGACCGTGATCGGCAGCTCGACCTGGTGGACATCGGCCGCGCCACCGGAACTGATGCCATGGCCGGTCGGGTAGATGTCGTCCGGCCGCAGCCCGAACACGACCTTGTCGCCGGTCGCGACATTGGCCTTGAACTGGCCGGGCAGCGGCAGCTTCTCGCCGCTGGCGAAAACCATCTGGCCACCGTCGACCGTCGCCTCGTGCAGGTTCATGGGCGGCGAGCCGATGAAGCCGGCGACGAAGCGCGTCGCCGGCCGCCGGAACACCTCGTCGGGCGTGCCGACCTGTTCGATATGGCCGTCGCGCATGATGACGATGCGGTCGGCAAGCGTCATCGCCTCGACCTGGTCGTGGGTGACGTAGATCACTGTCGACTGCACCTTGGCATGCAGCTTCTTGATCTCGGTGCGCATCTGCGTGCGCAATTTGGCGTCGAGATTGGAAAGCGGTTCGTCGAACAGAAACACATCGGGGTCGCGCACGATGGCGCGGCCCATCGCGACGCGCTGGCGCTGACCGCCGGACAGTTGCGACGGGCGGCGGTCGAGCAACGTGTCGAGGCCGAGGATGGCCGAGGCCTCGGCGACGCGGCGGTCCATGTCTTCTTTGGCGGCGCCGGCGATCTTCAGGGAGAAGCCGAGATTCTCGCGCACCGTCATGTGCGGATAGAGCGCGTAGGATTGGAACACCATCGAGATGTTGCGCGAGCGTGGCGGCAAATCGTTGACGATGCGTCCGCCGATCTCGATCGAGCCGGCGCTGATTTCCTCCAGCCCGGCGATCATGCGCAGCGTCGTCGACTTGCCGCAGCCGGACGGGCCGACCAGCGCAATGAACTCGCGGTCGGCAATGTCGAGATCGATGCCGTGCACGATCCCAACAGTGCCGTAGCGCTTGGTCAGCTTGGTGAGGGTAACGGTTGCCATGGGATCAGCCTTTCACCGCGCCGGAGGTCAGGCCGCCGACAAGGTGTTTCTGGACTATGTAGGTGAGGGTGAGCGCCGGGATGATCATCACCACGGCCAGCGCGCACATGCCGCGCCAATCGATGGTGAACTCGGCCGTGTAGTCGAGCAGGCCGACCGGCAGCGTCTTGGCGCTCACCGAGCGGGTCAGCTGCGAGGCCAGCGCGAACTCGTTCCAGCAGGTCAGGAAGGCGAAGATCGCGGCCGACGCAATGCCCGGTCCGGCGAGCGGAAACTCGACCTGCCAGAACGCCTGCCAGCGGGTGCAGCCATCGATCTGCGCTGCTTCCGCGAGGTCCTTGGGCACCTGGCGGAAGAAGCCGTCGATCAGCCAGATGGTGAACGGCACGTTGAGCGCGACATAGGCGAGGATCAGCCCGAAATGGGTGTCGATGATGCCGAGCCGCACATAGAGGAAGAACAGCGGCAGCGAGAGCGCGATGCCCGGCACGGTGCGCGTCAGCATCAGGCCGAGGAAGACGCTCGATTTACCGCGAAAACGATAGCGGGCGAACGCATAGCCGCCTGCCATGCCGATGGCCACCGCAATCACCGTCGAGGTCACCGAGATGATCAGCGAGTTGCGGAAATATTCAATCACCGGGATGCCGCCCTTGCCGATGCCTGAGAACATCGCGACATAGGCGTCGAACGAAATCTCCTGTGGGATCCACACCGGTGGCTTTGCCATGATCTCGACCGTCGGCCGCAGCGACGACAGCACGATCCACAGGCCCGGCAGGCAGATGGTCAGCATCGCCAGGAACAGGCCGATGCGATAGACGATGCCGAGCAGCCGGCGCTTCAGGCGGGCGGAAGAATTCTCGTCCATCTTCACCACTCCGCACCGATCTGCGTGCGCGCCGCGGCGAGCTTGTTGAAGAAGTAGACGGTGAAGGCGATCGACAGCAGGATCGAAAAATAGGCCATGGCGTTGGCCATGCCCATGCGCCCGTCGCTGTAGGCGGTGCGGGCCACCAAGGTCCATAGCAGTTCGGTGCGGCCCGCCGGTCCGCCATCGGTCATGATCTTGACGATGTCATAGGCGCGCGCCACGTCGAGCGAACGGATGGTCATGGCGATGTAGGCGAAGGGCATGACGAATGGCCACGTCACATAGCGGAATGTCTGCCACGGCGTGCAGCCGTCGACCCGCGCCGCCTCGATCGGCTCCTTGGGCATGGCGAGCAGGCCGGCGAGGATCAGGATGGCGAAGATCGCCGTCGACGACCAGATCTCGGCGATCGAGATGGCGATGAAGGCGAGATGGCCCTCGATCAGCCACGGTATGGCGTCTCGCGTGATGCCGAGCGACTGCAGCGCATTGTTCACCAGGCCGATATTGTCGTTGAACATGAACTTGAATTGGAAGCCGACCAGGATCGGCGAGAACATCATCGGAAACATCATCAGCGTGCGCAGGATGCGCTGGCCGCGCGTCGCCTTCTCGACGAGCATGGCGAGGCCGAGCCCGAGCAGCATTTCGAGATTGAGCGCGATGGTCAGCAGCAGAACCGTGCGACCGAAGGCCCACCAGAAGTCGGTGTTGGACAGGATCGAAAGATAGTTCCGGATGCCGATGAAGACGTAGAACGTTTCGGGCCGCGTCAGGCGGAACGGGGTGAAGCTCGAATAGAGCGACAGAAGCAGCGGCACCACCACCACCGCCGCCAGCACGATCATGGCCGGAAGCAGCAGCAGGAATGGCGCGGATGGCTTGAAGCCCTTCATCAGAATCCTTGAGTGTTTGTATTTGGACGGCGGTGCGTTGGCTGGGCGCGAAGGGTTAGCGTAAACCGCTGGCATCCCGCGCAACGCGATCGCCTCCCCCATTGCTGATGGGGGAGGCAGCCCTGGGAGCCGTTGCTAGAGCTTGCCGGCGTCCTGGAGGATTTGTGTCGCCTTGGCGGCGGCTTCATCCAGTGCCTGTTTCGAGGTCTTGTCGCCGAGGATCGCCGCCTGCAGCTCGGGATAGACGGCGTTCGAGATCTCGATCCATTCAGGCGTCTGCGGCACGGCGAAGGCGTGCTTGGCCTCTTCCTGGAAAGCGGTAAGAACCTCCTTCTTGTAAGGATCGTTTTCGGCCTGCTTCAGGTCCCAGTCCCAGACCGCGGTGCGGGTCGGCAGCGGACCGGCGGCGGCCTCGAGCTTCTGGCTGTCCTCGTTGGTCAGCCACCAAACCAGGGAAGCCGCGGCCTCCTTGTTCGGGCAGTTCTCGGTCACCGAGAAGCCATGGAAGCCGGACCAGCCGGTGCGCTTGCCGGACGAACCCTTCGGCGCGACTTTGACGCCGACATTGCCGGCGACCTTCGACGACTTCGGATCGTTGAAGAAGCCGGCCCAGCCCGGCCAATCCAGGTTGATGGCGACAGTGCCGGACGCAAAGCCTTGGCCGAGATCGTCCCAGAGATAGTTGGTGGTGCCGGCCGGCACGGCCTTGGCCTTGTAGAGGTTGACGAACCAGTCGAGCGCCCGGATGCCGGCCTCGGAGTTGAAGACCGGCTTGCCGTCCTTGTCGAGATATTCGCCGCCCTCGGCGACGACCATCTCGTAGAAGCGGCCGTTGATCGCCTCTTCCTTGCCGGCGAACTGGGTGCCGTAGAAATTGGGCGGGTTGGCGAAGAACTCGGCCTGGTCGGTGACTTCCTTCCAGGTGTCCGGCGGCACCAGGTCATAGCCGTATTTCGCCTTGAACTTGGTCTTGTTGTCGGCGTTCTCGTACAGGCTCTTCTGGTAGTAGAGCGCCGAAACGTCGAACTGCGCACGCGGCAGCATCTCCAGCTTGCCGTCGATGGTTGCCGCCTTGATCGTCGACGGCACGAAGGCGTCGATCTCTTCCTTCGGCAGCAACTTGCTGAGGTCGGTGTAGAGGCCGGTATATTGCGGCGCGAAGGAGGAATGGTTCCAGCCGACGCACCAGTTGGTGCTGCCCGAGGCGATGTCGGACTTGAGCTCCTTGTCGATATCGAAGCCGTTCTTCTTGGTCAGGATGTTGACCTTGGCGCCAGTCGCCTTCTCCCATTCCGGGATCCGTTCGTAGAGCTTTTCATATTGCTGGCCGCCGATCAGCTTCACGTCGACGGTCACGCCTTCGAACTTGCCGGGCAGGTCGCCGGCAAGGGCTGCGCCTGCACCAAATGCAAGCAACAATGCACCGGCGGAGACGCCGGAAAGCAGTCTGTTCATTGGTATCCTCCCTGGGTGCGCCTTGGCCGGCGACCGCAACTCGTCTGATGACAAGAAGTGCTACATTCATATACAAACAAAACATTCATGGAGACGTCAAGGCGAAATTTGTTTCCGCTGCGCACGTTCCTGCGTATATGAAGGGTGAAATTCACTGGAGGATGAGCCCATGGACGACAGCGAAGACGAGCGCTATCGCGCGCCGGCGCTCGACAAGGGGCTCGATATCCTTGAACTGCTGGCGGGCGTCGACGGTGGCCTGACCCAGGCCGAAATCGCCAAGAAACTCGACCGCAGTCCCAACGAATTCTATCGCATGCTCGACCGGCTGGTGCGGCGCGGCTACGTCACGCGCCTCGACGGCGACCGCTATTCGCTGACGCTCAAGCTGTTCGGCCTGGCACAGTTGCACGCGCCGGTACGGCGGCTGGTCTCCTATGCCACGCCGCTGATGCGTGAACTTGCCGAGACATCGCAGCAGGCCAACCAACTCGTTGTTTTTGATCGCGGTTCTGCCGTCGTCATCGGTCAGCAGGAAGCACCGAACTACTGGGGCATATCGATCCGGGTCGGCTCCCATATCAGTCTGTTCGACACCGGCTCGGGACATGTGCTGCTCGCCTTCCGCTCACCGGAAGAGCGCCAGATGATGATTTCCGAACACGTCCGCAGCACCGACAAGACGGCGCAATCGAGCGAGTTCTTCACCCGTCTCGACCAGATCCGCGACCGTGGCTACGAGATGATGGCTTCGATGCAGACAGCCGGCGTCTTCAACCTGTCGGCCCCGGTGCGCAGTTCCGACGGCAAGGCGATCGCCGCGCTGTCGATTCCCTACATCACGGTGGTCAACGCGCCTTCCGCACCCGATATCACCAGGACAATCGAACTGTTGCTGGCAACGTGTGAAAAGCTGTCGCACCTTGCTGGATCAGCAGTCGGCTCATCGGTGTGAATTCTTATTTGAATGAAGAATTCTCTCGTGAGATGATTTGAAAAGCCAGAGGGAGGAGCCTCGCCATGATCATCGACACCCATCTTCACCTCATCGATCGCTCGGCCCTGCGCTATCCCTGGCTCGCCGGCGTGCCGGCGCTCAACCGCGATTTCTCTTATGAAGACTACGCGACGGAGGCGCAGCGTGTCGGCGTCGAGCGCGTGCTGCATATGGAGGTCGATGTCGATCCGGCCGACATCGAAGCCGAGACGGCTCGTGTGGAAGGACTGTCACGGCAGCCCGGCAGCATGCTGGCCGGGGTGATCGCGTCCTGCCGTCCTGAGGAAGGAGACTTCGCGGCCTATCTCGAACGGCAGCGGGCAAACCCGTTCGTAAAGGGCTTTCGCCGCGTCCTTCATGTCGCGCCCGACGAGCTCTCGGAAGGTGCGGTGTTCCGCGACAGCATCAAGCGGCTTGGCGGCACCGGCCTGACCTTCGATCTCGTCGTGCTGCCGCACCAGATTCCCAAGGCTATCGTGCTTGCCGACCTGGCACCCGATGTGACGTTCGTCCTCGACCATTGCGGCGTGCCCGACATCAAGGGCAACAGGGAACATCCATGGCGCGAGCATATGAGCGAGATCGCCCGGCGCCCGAATGTCATGGCCAAGATTTCCGGTGTCGTCGCCTATGCCGATGCCGGCAGCTGGACGGTCGAGACGTTGCGGCCGTACGTCGAGCACACCATCAATTCATTCGGCTGGGACCGCGTCGTCTGGGGCAGCGACTGGCCGGTCTGCACGCTAGGCGGCGGCCTGTCGACCTGGGTAGCGGCGACCCATGCATTGCTCTCAGGCTGCAGCATTAACGAGCGCGACAGGCTGTTGTCCGGCAATGCCCGCAAGCTGTGGCGGCTCGACTGACAGGTCCTTTCAGACGGTTGCCGAGACGTGCCGTTCGCGGCCATAGAGCGAAACCAGCAGCACGATGACGAAGCCGAGCGCGGCCTGCACCGCCGCGGGCTGGAAGCCGAGGCCGATGAGCAGCGTGTTGATCTCGGTCAGCACCAGCACGCCGGCGATCGTGCCGAGATAGCTGCCCCGGCCGCCGACCAGTGCTGCGCCGCCGACGACGACCGCTGCGATGGTCTGGAACAGATAGGGCTGGCCGACATCGCCATAGGCCGAGCCGGTGAAGCCGAGCAGCAGCACGCCCGCGACAGCGGCGAAGAAGGCGCTTGCTGCATAGGTGATGACCCACATGCGAACCGGGTCGATCAGCGCCAGCGGCGCCGCTCCCGGATTGCTGCCCAACGCATAGAGCCGGCGGCCATAGGGCGTCCGCTCCAGCACCAGCACGACCAGCGCCGCCAGCACGACCAGGCTCGGCACCAGCCACGGCACCGGCAGCGGGCCGGCCGATCCGCCGATCGAGACGAAGCTGGAAACCGCTTGTGGCGCGGAGCCTGACGGGAAGCCGGCTGTCCACAGCAGCACCAGCCCTTGCACGACCATGCCGATTCCGAGCGTGACGATGAGCGGCTGGATGTCGAGGCTGCGCGAGATCAGCCCGTTCAGCCCGCCGATGACGAGCGCCAGCGCGCCGACCAGGCCGCAGACGAGAAAAAAGTTCCAGCCATCGCCATAAAGCTGCGCCGCCACGACATTGGCAAAGCCGATGACGAAGGGGATCGAAAGGTCAATGCCGCCCATGATGACGACCAGCGTCTGGCCAATCGAGGCCACGGCGAGCAGCGAGGCGAGCACCAGCATGGCACGTATCGCAAACGGCGCCGAGTAGCCGGGAATGAGAATTGTGCCGGCAAGGTGCAGAAGGGCGGCGACGCAGAAGGCGCCGACGACGCGGGCGTTGGTTGTCGCGAAGAGGTTTTGGCGCAAAACCATGTCAGCGTCTCCCCATGGCAAGACGTTCCTGCAGCGCTGTCAGCATCACCGCCAGCACCAGGATCGCGCCGTAGGCGATCTGCAGCACGAAGGTCGAGACGTTGAACGTCGTCAGCACGCTCTGCAGCAGGAAGATGTCGATGGCACCGATGGCGGCACCCGCCACGCCACCACGGCCGCCGGCCAGGCTGACGCCGCCAAGTGCTACGGCGGCGATGGCGATCAGTGTGTAGGTCGGCCCGATATTGGGATCAGCCGAGCCGATCAGCGCGGTCAGCATCAGCCCGGCGCATCCGCCGAGGATGCCGGTCATGACATAGGCGATGAAGCGCACGCGCGTGACATCGACACCGGCGGTGTAGGCGGCGCGGTCGTCGCTGCCGACCGCCATAAGCTGGTCGTAGTATGGCGTGCGCCGCACCAGCCACCAGGCGACGAGCATCGCCGCCAGCGGCAGCATCGACAGCGGGCCGGACAGTGCCTTGAGCCAGGCCGGCGCTGGGCCGATCGGCGCCGGCAGGATTGTCAGCGTCACGCCGGTCAGGATCAGATAGGTGCCGAGCGTGGCGACGATCGGCTGAATGCGCACGATTGTCGCCAGGAAGCCGTTCGCCGCGCCCACCAGCGCGCCGACGAGCAACGCCGCCGGAACGAGCACCAAGGGCGACGAGATGCCGGTGCCGAGGAACAGCACCTGGATCGTCAAAGCGTTGACAAAGCCCATCAATGGCCCGACCGAGATGTCGATTCCGCCACGCCCGGCGAGGATGACAGGCGTGGAGGCGATGGCAGCACCGATCAAGGGCGCCGCCAATCCGACCAGCGCCCCCCAGGAACCCGGCTGGAATCGTCCCGGGCTGAGGATGAGATTGACCGCAAGCAGCACGACCAGCAGCACGACGGCGAAGCCGAAATTTCGCCCAAGGGACAGGAGGCGCGCAACAGGGCTCATGCCGCACGTCCGAACATGGCTGATATCACGCCGTCGGTGGTGAGGGCGTTGCCGGCGATCTCGGCCGCGACTTCATTCTCACGGAACACCAGCACGCGCTGGCACAGGAGAAGAATCTCCTCGATTTCGCTGGACAGGATGACGAGCCCCATGCCGTCGGCCGCCAGCCCGCGAAACACGTCGTAGAGAACATGCCGCGTCGCCACGTCGACGCCACGCGTCGGATCGTTGAGGAGCAGGATCGCGGGCTCCAGCGCCAAGGCCCGCGCCAGCAGCACCTTCTGCTGGTTGCCGCCCGACAAAGTGGTGATCGGCGCATCGGGCCGGGGTGCGGCGATTGACAGTTTTTCGCGGTAGATGTCGTAGCGCGCCTTGCGCGCCGCCGGGCTGATCAGGCC
>NZ_RZQE01000137.1:0-12733 GCF_004022955.1 Mesorhizobium sp. M7A.F.Ca.US.002.01.1.1
TGCCGTGCTCGACCGCCACGGCATGGTCGAGCGCCGCAAGCGCAGGCGCAACAGGGCGACGGGGACACCACTTTCAAACGGCTGTCGCCCTAACGATCTTTGGTGTGCCGACTACAAGGGCGAGTTCGGCAGAGAACACGGCCGGGACAGGGGATCACAAACACTTGACCGTTCCAGACCCTGGCAGTGGCGCATCGATTGACCGTTGGCTCTGTTCGTGGGCACCGAAAATAGGGCCTTCTTGGTCCTCGGCAGAGAATATGGCCCGGACGGGGGATAACAAACACTTGACCGTTCCAGACTCTGGCAGTGGCGCATCGATTGACCGTCGACTCTGTTCGCGAGCGCCGAAAATACGGACGACCCCTATGGTCAAAGTGCACTTCTGACCTGCTAGGCACTGTTCGATAACTGGAGGCACCCGCTACGGTGCCCTCGTATTTAAGACACCTGTCAGTTTCAAGCCTGGACATTGACGCGTGGCGCGGCTGCCATTCGTTGACCGCCACGTCGAATTGCCCGCCAACCAGTGTACAGCCGCCGGTGGTCACATTGAGCAAAAGTGCCGAGATCAGGAGGGGTTTCATAAGGCCTCTTCGTTTGGCTTTGTTAACGACCCCTTTCTTGCAATTGTAGCTGACAGCAGCCTGAAAGCCCCCAGATATTCGCTGGCGCCGGTTCAGCCTACTGTCAGCTTCGATCAATAAGGCAGGAGCCTTGCCCTCATACCGGAGCTCGGCAGCCTGATGCGAATACTGCTCATTGAAGACGACGACGACCTTAGAAGTGCTGTGCACGATCATTTGGTGGCTGGTGGCCACGCGGTCGACTGGGCCGAGGGCCTGTCCGGAGCGCGCGGTCATGCAGCTGTGGCCGGCTACGACGTTATTTTGCTCGACGTTCACCTGCCGGACGGCAATGGCATCGACTATCTGCGGGAGCTGATCAAGGGGCTTGATACAACGCCGGTCATCATTCTGACAGCCCGCGATCGGATTTCGCATCGCATCGAGGGGCTCAACGCTGGCGCCGACGACTATTTGGTCAAGCCGTTCGATCTGGGGGAACTCTCGGCACGCATCCGTGCAGTGGCACGTCGCCAAGGGCATTTTCCGGAGCCGCAATTTTCGGTTGGGACGCTTTCCATACAGGCAGCCGAGCGACGCCTCTTCCGCGACGGGCAGGAGGTCCACCTGTCTGGACGCGAATGGGCGGTGCTCGACTGCCTTCTACGCCGGCCCGGTTCGGTCGTTTCAAAGGGGAGGATCGAGCACGCGCTTTATTCATTCAATTCGGAGTTCGAGAGCAACACAGTGGAGGTTTATGTCAGCCGGCTCCGCAAGAAGATCGGCGGGGATAGAATAGCAACCGTGCGTGGCTCCGGATACAGGCTCGTGGTCACATGACGAACTCGAACAGCATGACGAGAAAGCTGATATCGTGGTTAGGCGGGGCAACGCTCCTGGTTTGGATCGCCGCCCCAACCATTGCTGCGTTCATTTTTTGCAATAATGTAAACGAAAGTTCGGATGACTTGCTCCAGGGGAGCGCAGAGTACAGAGAACCAGAGCTGATCAAGGTCTTGAATGGAAAACACGTTGATCAATACAATAACCACTTGCCAACTTATGAAAAGTACTGGACCTATCGTGAGCAGGTTATTAATAAGTACGGGGTAGTGCTTATTTCTGAACCGGAAGAGGGTCAGCAGCCCTTCCCTGATGCTCCCCTGAGTAACGGCTTTTGGCGAAACGCTGATTACCGCGTCTACACAGAGGAGATCCAAGACGGCGTGTATCATCAGTTGGCCGAACCGCTTGATGGCCGCCGTACCACAATCGCGAAGGGCGCACTTTTTGTCTTCCTTCCGACACTCGTGCTCCTGCCCTTTAGCTTAGCTGTTTGGTGGATCGTGA
Source organism: Mesorhizobium sp. M7A.F.Ca.US.002.01.1.1 (assembly GCF_004022955.1). Taxonomy (NCBI): domain Bacteria; kingdom Pseudomonadati; phylum Pseudomonadota; class Alphaproteobacteria; order Hyphomicrobiales; family Phyllobacteriaceae; genus Mesorhizobium; species Mesorhizobium sp. M7A.F.Ca.US.002.01.1.1. Next base: position 1,917 of record NZ_RZQE01000137.1, read on the forward strand.
TCCGGCGCTCGCTGCGGCCAATCGAGGTACTGCGACAGCAGATCGGATCGCGCGACGGCGGCAATCTGTCACCAATGGACTTGGGCGATTTCCCGGCAGAGTTGGCTCCAATCGCGGCATCCGTCAATCGGCTTCTCGATCGTCTGCGGGCGGCTCTCGAGGCCGAACGCGAGTTCGCCGCAAACAGTGCGCATGAACTGCGCACGCCGATCGCAGGTTCAATCGCTCAGATGCAGAGATTAGTGGCCGAGCTTCCCAATGGGTCGGCCAAAATGCGTGCGCGCGGCATCGAGCAAGCGCTGTCGAGCCTTGGCCGCCTTGTCGAAAAAGTGCTTCAGCTCGCTCAAGCCGAATCGGGGGTTGGCATGGCGGATCACGCGATCGATCTTGTCCGATCGGTTCGGCTGGAAATCGATGACCTGAGGAAAAAGCCGCAATATGCCGGACGCCTGCATCTTAACGTCGACGGCTGCCCCACTTTGATGCGCAAAGTGGATGTCGATGCGTTTGGGATCCTCCTTCGTAACCTGATCGAGAATGCGCTGATACATGGACTGCCCACTGTTCCGACAACAGTTTCCGTCCAAACTGATGGAACCATCGCTATTGCAAACGCCGGACCGGTGGTGCCCCTCCCCGACCTCGAAGGGCTTACAAAGCGATTTAGTCGTGGTGCTACTCCTGCTGCGGGCTCAGGCCTTGGTCTACATATCGCTAACATGGTTATCCAGCGGATCGGTGGCAGTCTAGAGCTTGCGTCGCCCGCCCGCGGTCGCAATGATGGTTTCGAGGCGATCATACGAATTCCTCAATGACACCGGTGAATTCGACGACAGTTGGACACAGGGCGGATTGCTGGCAAGGCTGCTGACAGGGCGAACTGTACGGCAGTATGTATACGGCGTAGAAATCGTACTTCACACAACGCATTTCGGCCGCGGCAATCAATGCCGCTATCATCGTCTGAGCAGTTCGATCGAAGCGACACGACATGATCGGCAAAATCGAAGGCTCCGCCTCACCGCTCGCTCGATTTCGCCCGGGGAGAAAAAAGGCCATCCGAGAAAGTGCAAGCCGCCGCGCAAAGGCGACGTGTCCAATTGTCTGGGTGCCCCTGTGCGCCGGCCCGATCGGGTTGGCGCAGGTCCAGTAAGGACCCGGACCAACCATTCCATTTAGACGACCGGCAGGTTTTAATCGGCGTCCGGATCGCCGTCCCAAAATGCCCCAAGTATACGGCTAGAAAGGCTGCCAACGATCGAGCTTTGGTCGGAGGCGTGCTTGTCAGCGTCTTGGGTGCTTGACCGGCCTTTGCAATGGCCATCGCCATCGCAAGTATCGTGCGTGGCCAGTGAGACCGCAATTTCATCAGCCTGGAGCCGACCGTATCGGTGCTTTTTTATGATTTAGGGATTTTTCGTTTTCCTCTTGGATCATCACGGGTTTGGAGAGGATCTGGTGTTAAGTGCCATTCGGAGCGCCGGCGAACGGCCCGAAATTAATGTGGTCGAGTGATGAAGCCTCCCGAATGCGTTAAACGAGACCCTTTATGGCGGCCCTGGCTGACAACAGTCTGAAAGCTGCAAGCGGCATGCGAAAATGGGGCGATCCTGAATGACGACAGATGCTATCAACATGAAAGAGGCTCGCCCTGAAAGCTGAGCACGCTTTATGCTCAGGCTGCTGACAAGGCCAAAGCAGCGTAAGTGCGTAGTGAAATCCAAGGTCCACATGGGTCGTCGCGCGTCCCATGCGCCTGGGAAGGCGCCGGCCCGGCCAAGCTTTCCCAGCTCGTCCGCATGATGCTTCGCTGAGCGTCAATGGACGTTGGCGCGAGACCAAGGCGTCGTGCGTTGCAATCCGGACGGTCCAGGGTATCAGGAGTTTCACGGCCTCGGCCCGCTTGGCTGGCCACAGTTGAAGCTCCAACGTACCGGCTGGCACCGGGAAATTGGGCTCTGCGCTGCCTCAACGCTGATGGCACGGTCAATGCTTGCCTACCGATGGGGCCGCCCATGCCGTGATGCTGTCGGTCGACGTTCGCAAACCAGACCCTCGCGAGACCCAGCGAAGGGGCTCGCCGGTACGACGAGGGACCTTACCTCTTTATGCGCGGCATCATTATCGAGGATGACATGTTGCCTTACACGTCGTCCCTCGCGCTCGGGTCTTTGTGGGGCGGATGAAGTCCTGATCGCGGTGGCACTGCTGCATGTTTGCGTAAGACCCATCCAGTCACGATCGCGCTGTCCTTCGATGTCGCGGTGCTGATAGGCGGGCAGATCGGTGTGCGCGGCGCCCGCCAAAGGATCGTCGTCACGCCGGAGGAGGCGAGCGTCATAGCCGGCGCGCCGGCGAAAGGCGCTTTCTGTCGGATGCCCGACAATGTCGGATATCGCAAGTATCAAGGTTGGATCAAACCTTGCGAATCGGGGCTTTCTTACTTGGCACGGGGCATGCTCAGGTATCCGCAAACACCCAATGGATAACGAGCAGACTTCCCATGGCCTCACCATGCCGAAAGTTTCCCGGACGCATCCAAAGATGAGGCTCGCGTCAGGCCCAGCAACACGCTGACGGCTCATGTGGCTCGGCGTCGCGTGCCGATCCACTTTCTCCCAATAGGCGTTCGGGAGACATAGATCCTTCAAAATGAGGAACAGATCACTTTGCCAGGAACGCAGCCCATAACCCCACTCTCCCTACCAGAACTACCAAGCAAGCCCCGCACTCATGGGCTTCGCAGGACGTCCGTTGCGTCCGAGTTGGTCGGCGCGGGGCCGGCTCCGATCCCCGTCGCATGGGAGGACGGCAAGGCGAGGGATTTCGTGCTCGACAACGGCATGGAGGTGGTCGTCATTCCCAACCACCGGGCGCCGATCGTCACCCACATGGTGTGGTACAAGATCGGCAGCGCCGACGAGCCGCCGGGCAAATCCGGCATCGCCCATTTCTTCGAGCATCTGATGTTCAAGGCGACGACCAACCATGCGGGCGGCGAATTCGACCGCGCAGTGTTCGAGATCGGCGGCTCCAACAACGCCTTCACCTCCTCCGACTACACCGCCTTCTATCAGACAGTGGCGCCGTCGGCGCTCGAGCTGATGATGAGCTTCGAGGCCGACCGAATGCGAAACCTCATCCTGACCGACGATGTCGTCAAGACCGAGCGCGATGTGGTCATCGAGGAGCGCCGCTCAAGCACCGACACCAACCCGCAGGACGTTCTCCATGAGGAGATCGACGCGACGCTGTGGCAGAACCACCCCTATCGCATCCCGATCATCGGCTGGATGCAGGAGATCGAGCAGCTGAACCGCGTCGACGCCACCGTCTTCTATGAAAAGTACTACTGGCCCAACAACTCCGTGCTGATCGTGGCCGGCGATGTCGAACCGGACACGGTGCGGGCGCTGGCCGAAAAGACCTATGGCAAGGTGGCGCGCGGACCTGACCTGCCGCCGCGCATCCGGCCGGTTGAGCCCGAGCAGAACACCAGGCGCACCGTCACGCTCTCAGACGCCCGCGTCAGCGTGCCCAGTTTTTCGACGCAGTGGGTGGTGCCGTCCTACCACACCGCCAAGCCGGGCGAGGCCGAAGCGCTCGACCTGCTGGCCGAAATTCTCGGCGGCGGTAACCGCGGCCGGCTCTACCAGGCGCTCGCTGTCCAGCAAGGTATCGCTTCCAGCGCCCGCGTCTATTTCCAGGGCACTATGCTCGACGACACCAAGTTCGCCATCTATGGCGCACCGCGCGGCGATGCCAAGCTGGCTGATCTCGAAGCGGCGGCCGCTGCCGAAGTTGCCCGCATTGCCGAGGATGGTGTCAGCAACGAGGAACTAGGCAAGGCCAAGGACCACTATTTGCTCAATATGATCTTTGCGGAAGACAACCTGGACTGGCTCGCCAGCATCTACGGCTCGACGCTGGCCACCGGCGGTACCGTGAAGGATGTCGAGGAACGGCCGAATCGCATCCGCAAGGTTACCCCCGAGCAAATCAAAGCAGTTGCCGCCCGCTATCTCGCGTTCGACCGTTCGACCACGGGCTATCTCTTGCCCAAGACGGAGAATCAAGAGATGACGCTCGGCGCTCGGCCCCATGCTGCGATGAACATCCAGGAGGTGAAGTCCGAAAAGGGCATCATCGCCTGGCTGGTGGAGGACCACACAGTGGAAATCGTCAACATCGGCTTTGCCTTCAAGGGCGGCACCAAGCAGGACCCGGTCGGGAAGGAGGGGATGGCCAAACTGATGGCCGGCCTGTTCATCGAAGGCGCTGGCCATTACGACAGCGGTGCCTTCCAGGTGAAGCTCGACCATGCCGGCGCCGAAATGAGTTTGGACGCGCAAAGCGACGACATCTACGGATCGATGTGCATGCTTTCCAAAAAGCAGGACGCGGCGTTCGGCCTGCTTCGGCTCGCGCTGAACGCGCCGCGCTTCGAGCAGGGGCCGATCGATCGCGTCCGCGCCGAGATTGTCTCCCGCATCGTCGGCAGCGAGCGAGACCCTAACGCCATCGCTCAGCGCAAATGGCTGCGCGCGATCTATGGCGCGCATCCTTGTTCAAGGCTGGGAGAAGGCACAAAAGAGAGCCTGCCCGGCATCACGCCGTCCGACCTCCGCGCCTTCCACCAGGCCATTTTCGCTCGCGACGGGCTCCATATTGCCGTGGTGGGTGACATTGACGCGAACACGTTGAGGGAAAGGCTTGACCAGCTGTTTGGTGATTTGCCTGAGCAACAAACCCTCGTCCCCGTCTACGATGTCGCGCCGAAACTCGGTCAACTGGTGGAGGAGAACTACGACCTGCCGCAGACTTCGCTGACGTTGGCCTGGCCTGGCGTGAAGCCTAGCGCGCCGGATTTCTACGCGGCCGTGCTGCTGAACGACATCCTTGGCGGCTCATACTTGACTTCCCGCCTTTACGAGGAGGTACGTCAAAAACGCGGCCTTGCCTATCACGTCAGCTCTGAACTAACCCTTGACTCGCTTCTGGTTACGACAGAGACACGCTCGGACTGCGCTGCCCAAACACTGAGCATCGTGCGAGATGTGGTAAAGCAGATGGCGCAGCAAGGACCGACCGGGGCCGAGCTCAAGGCGTCGAAGAAGCACCTGATCGGCGCCTATGCCATCGACCAACTGGGCTCGACCCGCTCGATTGCAGACCGGCTCCTGGATTTGCAGATTCACAAGGCCGACGTCGACTACAACCAGCGTCGCGCCCGCAGCATCGGTCGGGTGACGCTCAAACAGGTCAAGGCGGCGGCCAAAAAGCTGCTTTCGGCCGAGCCCGCCATTTTGGTGGTCGGCCCGCCGCTGGGCGGCAAGGATGAGTAAAGAAACTCATCTCACCTTCCTTCTTCATCGGGGCTTCTCGTGGGAAGAGCGAATGTGGAGGCCCGTGGGCCAAGCAGATCATGCAGACGCGCGGAGTCGTTTTCGCCGACCTTGCGCGGCATTGGCGGTCCGGCGGCCTCTCGCCGAAATGGCGCTCCTCAGCATGTATGCCGCCTTTTTGCAGAATTCAGTCGCATGCCACCAGCAGGCATGGTGGATGAAGCAAACATCCGACTGCTTAATCCATCAATTGATGAACCGCGGGCACTCAAACTAACGAAACTGCTGTCTTTTCATCGGGCTAGCGTGGTCTACCAGCTGCTTTGCCGAGGCCCTACGACGAACCCACTGGTGCAGAATACACACTGACGGCCTGTCGACCTGGATGTTCGCTGCGTTGAGGAGGAATCCGGTATTGCCCCTGTGCCTGCCGATGATCCGCCGTCTGAAATCCCCGCACCTGTTTGGAGCCATCGACCGCCTGCCGGCACTCGGCAGACCAGTTGGCAATAAGACGTTCGAGGTCGTCAATCCGTCGACCGGCGAAGTTTTGGCAGAGCTTCCCGATATGGGCGTGGAGGAGACACGTGCTGCGGTAGACAAGGCCTATGTTGCGCAGTCGGGATGGGCCGCGTTGACGGCCCGAGAACGTAGCGACGTTCTTTGGCGATGGCATCAGCTGATCATCGACCATGCAGGCGATCTCGCCGCGATTCTGACTGCGGAAATGGGCAAGCCGCTTGCCGAAGCCATTTCAGAGGTATCGCATGCGGCGGCGTATCTGCAATGGTATGCCGAGGAGGCCAATCGCGTCTATGGCGAGACGATCTCGGCACCCTCGACAGACCGCCGAATGCTAGTGATCAAGCAGCCCATCGGCGTTGTTGGCACGATCACGCCATGGAATTTCCCGGCCTCCATGGTGGCGCGCAAAATCTCGCCGGCCTTGGCTGCGGGCTGCACAATCGTGCTCAAGCCCGCTGAACAGACGCCGCTCGTGGCTGGCGCAATGTTCGCCCTCGCCCATCAGGCCGGCTTTCCCGATGGCGTGGTCAACCTGATCTATGCGTCCGAAGGTGATCGCGTGGGCCGTGAACTCTGCACCAATTCCAAGATTCGAAAGATCAGCTTCACCGGTTCGACCGAGGTCGGACGGCTGCTGATGCGTCAGTGCTCTGACCAGATCAAGAAGGTCAGCCTTGAACTCGGCGGCAATGCACCTTTCATCATCTTCGATGATGCCGACATTGACGGTGCTGTTGACGGTGCGGTCCAGGCGAAGTTCCGCAATGCCGGCCAGACCTGCGTTTCCGCGAACCGCATTTACGTCCAATCGAGCGTTCACGATGAGTTCGTCAAGAAATTCGTGGAAAGAATCCGGCACTTGTCGGTTGGCGACGGATTCGATGCCGGAGTGGACATCGGACCGCTCATCGACAAGCATGCTCTGGCCAAGATCGAGTCTCACGTCGCAGATGCCATTGCGAAAGGCGGCACAATACGATGCGGGGGCCAGCGTATCGGCAAGAATGGCACGTTTTTCGAACCCACGGTCCTCACCGAGATTTCCAGCGTCATGGCAGTCGCGCAAGAGGAGACATTCGGGCCGCTCGCGCCGATCATTCGCTTCAACGATGCGGATCAGGTCGTGCGCGAGGCCAATGACACGATATACGGCCTCGCCGCATACTTCTATGCCTCAAACCTGAAGCGGGTCTGGCGTGTGGCAGAGGCTCTGGAATATGGCATGGTTGGCATCAACACGGGACGCATGTCCTCGGAGGCGGCACCGTTTGGCGGGATCAAACAATCCGGCATCGGGCGGGAGGGTTCCCGTCATGGCCTCGAGGACTATCTGGAAATGAAATATCTTTGCATGGGCGGGATTTGAAACCTGCTGCACTGTCTCTCCGCCCCACCGGGGGGCGGCCTGCGGTCAATGCCGCCACCTAATTGGAAGTTCCAAACGCCGTTGACCTGAAACACGGATGCCCGGCAGGAGACTGAGCTCGCTGTCGGGCCGGACATGCCTTGGGAGGGCATAAGTCAGCGCTCCTAGGGCCGATGGGCCACTCAGTTCGTGCGCCTTTTGCCGATTGCGTTGCATGTGCCGTGCCAAGCCAAAAAGCATTGATAAACCGCCGATGGATCAGCTTTTGCCCTGTTGCGCATTCTACATTGTGGGATATGCGACAATGCCCAAGCGGTTGAATCGTCGTGTTGCAGAACCCCAGACGGGTCATGACTGCTATTCTTAGGACAGTGCGCAGCAAGCCGCTACTCGCTGCACTCCAGGCACACCATTTCCATAATCAAGCGGTGGGTGCTATGTTGACCGAGCTGTCGACCAGGGAACGGTGTGAGGCCTCAGATCCCTCCATATTGTTGCACCCGCCGGTCCAACAGGACTGCAGGTCCGGCCTCAAAGGATCTTGGCTGCTATGGCGACATTGCGGTGCACGCCGCTTTCCGACCAATGATGTGCGTCCAGGTCGAGGCCGGCCCTAATGAACCACCGCCTTGGCACCCTCGCCCATCTCATTTCGGCATCGACAAGCTAGACCAGAGCGCACTTGCAAGGCGCCATGCAGTCCTGTCGGCGGGCGAACTGTTGGTGACGGGTACAGCTGCGAGCGAACGTTCATCCACCGACGCACAGCGCGGACTGTCGCTTTTCAAATTAGGAAATCTCTGTAGCCACCATTCATGAGCGCGCGGCCACGCGAGACGGCCCGACGGATGCGGTCGCGCAGATGATCGCGAGGATCCGCCCAGTCGGCATGGACGCGCCGTTGACCGATGAGAACTTCGGCGAGCTCGCGATGAGGTGCTCCGGCGAGCGAACCGTCGAGCGCACGAAGAACGAAGGACAAACGAACGCCGCGCTTTTCCGGCGCAAACAAGCGGGGGGGCAACTGTTGCCCTAGACTGAGAGCATTGAGGCACTCCAGTCCCCTCAGTCGATGCTTTAAAAGCACCGCGGGCCAGATGGCTTGCGTATGCAGGCAAACAGGGTGGAGGATATTCGCGCCCGAGACGGCGAGCTGCAGCGCGTGGTCCGCATTGCGAAGAAGAACATGCTGGCTCTTGTCGGGCGCCAGCAGGACGATTGCACGACAGGGCAATGCCGAGAGTTCGAACGGCGGTGTCGGCGACGAGGCAGGCAACCGTTCCGCAATGACCGGCAGCACATGGACGCACCAGAGCGGACACCAGAATACGACCGAAGCGCGGCCACAAGACTCCGCGAAACAGAACACCCCAGCGTGACAGGTCGCCGGCCGACGCGACCATATCGAGAAAGGATTGGAGAGACCAAGTCTTGCAATGCTGGCGCGCAGCGGTCAGATCGCGCTGGAACGCTGGATTGCGGCGTAAGAACTCCCAAGCCCACTCCCGCAGCGTCAGGCCAGCGGTGTAGTCGTATGATCTTTCATCCCGCCAATCGGCCTGATCCGCGCCAGTCAGGAGATTCATGACTGACATCCCCTGCCCGCGCCTGCGTGCGTCGAAACATTATGCCACTTCGCAAAGCATCGGCGAAGGCAGCAGACGTCGAAGACCCCGTTTCGTTGAAGCGTCAGCCATCGCCACTGTCGGCGACAGAAGATGTGCCCAAATTGCCACCAGACCGTCGAACTGGCACAGCGACGGCCAGCGCGACCTGGAATTGATCCCGTAACGGTCATCGGCTCCTGCGTCGCGATCCAGACGTCCCTTGAAGGCGCAGTAGCGCGGCAGTGGATCGCACGCTGCTTGTCGGCAAGTTGTCGTAGCGGCGGCGCCATAGGCACGGTCATCGGAGGGTCTCCTGCGGCAAGCTTTCGCCATTGGAGGCCAATCTCCCCGCTAGGGCAGCCTGTGCAGTTGCACAGGTGAAGCGGATCAATCAGGGGGAGCCATGGCGGAAACTGGATGATGGCGGCTTGAGGAGAGCGGCGTATCGAGGCGGGTGATGAAGCCTGCCAGTACCTCTCAAGGAGAGTGATACGCCATGAACGAGACTATCAACACATTGTTCGCCTTCGTCAGCCCGACGAAATCGATGATACCCTGACGGATGTACTTCGCAGCGGCGCGCGCAAATTGCTTGCGCATGCGATCGAGATGGAGGCCGAGGCGTATGCCAAGGCGGTCGACTGCCTGACGAAAGATCATATTGCGTCGCTGGCGCTCTACGATTTCCCCGCCCAACACTGGGATCATCTGCGAACGTCCAATCCCATCGAAAGCGTCTTTGCAACCGTTCGCTATCGCACGGTGCGTACCAAGGGCTCGCTATCCTCGAAAACCGCCCAGCTGATGGTCTTCAAGCTGTTGGCCGCGGCCAGGAAGTGGCGACGATTGAAAGGACAAAATCAGTTGCCGAAACTCATCGCAGGTGCCAGGTTCCTGGACGGAATCCAGGTCATCGAAACGAAGCCGCAGAGCGCCGCTTGATCAGCCTCGTCACCCAAATTCCAGCATAGCTCCATCGGAACTGCCAGCCTTCCTTGCCGATCAGGCGCATATCAGCGCTGACGATACCGAGGACGGCGATGGCGGTCACCTCCAGGCCGCCGAGTAACGACCCTCAAAACACCGCACTGGTCGAGGCCAGCCTGAACCGGTATCTTGTGCCTGCCCTCGGGAGTCGCTCTATCCACCATGTGATCGACACCGACATTGCTAACATCACCAAGAAGATCGTCGCCGGGGGTCACCCGCAAGCGGCTAACACGGCCTTCTGGTGTATGCGGGCATTTTTCAACTGGTGTCGCAAACCGCCGCAACGGCTCATCCGCGGTTTCCCCGCGAGGGATTGGAAAATCCGGATCCGGCCCCGATCGTCAAGCGCAAGCGAGTGGTGAACGATGCCGAACTGGCGGCTATATGAACGGGCTGTGAGCCCGAACCGGGCGATATCGGCTATTCGTTCGGCTCCATCGTCAAGCTGCTCATTCTGACCGGACAGAGGCGTACGGAAGTTGCCGCGATGCGTTGGTCCTCAACCTTGAAGCCGGAACATGGAACTATCGGGTGACCGCACGAAGAACGAAGAGCCTACGCTTATTCCGCTGTCCACACTGGCGGTGTCGGTCCCCCAGACGGTACCGAAGACCAATGACACGTTTTTTTCCCTGCGAGGGGCAACGAAAGAAGCCACTTCTCAGGCTACGCGAAGGGCAAGAAGGCTCTAGACGGCAAGGTCAATACTGACGGGGTGGCTTTGGAGAACTGGACCCTTCACGATCTGCGCAGGACGCTCGCGACAAATCTCGGCAGGCGGCAGGTATTGCCACACGTCATCGAGCACATACTGAATCACAAGGCGGCGTCCTTGACAGACATTGGCGAAATCTACAATCTCTATAGCAACGTCAAGGAGAAGCGCGAGGTGTTGCAGATGTGGTCAAATCACATCGAATGGCTGATCAAGCAGGCTGCGGATGACGCTCTGGCGGCGTAGCTGCTGGCATGGGCGGAAGATGC
>NZ_RZQE01000138.1:0-12720 GCF_004022955.1 Mesorhizobium sp. M7A.F.Ca.US.002.01.1.1
GCGTCACCCAAGAGAACGCCGACCCCCGCTTCGCCGCGCACCATCCAGTTCTCGTCGAGCATATATGTGGCGGAAATCGAAAAATCGGCGCGCTTCAAACCGGCGCCGGCATCATAGCGCGCCAGCCCCGAGCGAGCCGATTGCTCGGGCGTGACGCCAAAATAGGCCTGCATGTAGTTTTCGTCGGCGAACACGGCGGACGCGCTGGCGCCGATCATCAACGATTGAGACAGAGGCCGGGTCACCTCGATCCCCACCCTGCCCTCCAGGCCATCGCTGCCGCCGATGGTCTTGTCCAGCTGCGCGAATATTTCGGCCGGACCGAACTTCGCCGCTGCCTTCACGCCGACCGTCGCGCCCATGTCGACATCCCCCAAGCCGCGCAGATGGTCGGAGTCGTCTTCCTTGCGGCCCATCTCATAGCCAAGCCGCGCGCTGAAGGCGAACGGTCCTTGTTCATAAACGGCAATGTTGGCACCAGTCGGATCGATCGTCACCGTGTCGAGGAATGTCGCCGTGACGAAAGGCACCGGCATGATCTTGAATTCATTGCTGCCCTCGTATTTGGGGACGATGATGGCGCCGCCGCCGAGCACGACGTGCCAGTCGGACAGTTTCTGTTCGAAGCGCCCGAAACGGGAAGGCTCGGGCGGCAGGGTAAAATCATCGGAATTCACCGCAATGGCATCTGCCGCCAGCGCGCCGTCCGAATGGGCTGAAAGCAGGATTGCCATGACCGCAAGAGATGCCCGGCCGGCAAATAGTCCAGAGTCAATTTTGGCGAACATGCGTGCTCCAGTATAGCGAGGCAAAGAGCCTCCGGTGGCGTCACCATGTCAGGTGAAAGTGGCCGCATGCGTTAAGTGATGTTAAGTTTTGTTGCGCAATCGTGGTTTCATCTTGCCGTATAGGGAGGCCCTAGGCTGACAGTGGGCTGCCACGATCTGCCGTGGATCGTCTCGCGATCGGAGAACGGAACTGTTTCAATCCAGGCCAGAACAGCTCTAATGTCTGTGCCGGAGCAATGTGGGCGGGGTATGGGGAACACAAGCGACGATGACGAGCGGAGTTTCTTCTCCGAAGCGCCGATGCGGCCTGCTGCGAAAGCCAAGGCGACGCTCGACGAAAAGCCGCATTACCTCGGCCATCGCGACCGCTTGCGCGAGCGCTTTGCCCTGGCGGGTCCGGATGCCCTGCCCGATTACGAACTTCTGGAACTTCTGCTCTTTCGCCTGATCCCTCGTGCCGACACCAAACCGGCGGCCAAGGCGCTGCTGGCACGCTTCGGCACGCTGGCCGAAGTGCTTGGCGCCCCGGTGGGCCTGCTGCAGGAGGTCAAGGGCATCGGCCCTGCGGTGGCACTCGACCTGAAAATCCTCGCCGCAACGGCGCAGCGCATGGCACGCGGCGAGGTCCACGGCCGCGAGATCCTCTCGTCCTGGCAGCAGCTCCTCGACTATTGCCGCTCAGCAATGGCCTTCGAGGCGCGCGAGCAGTTCCGCATCCTGTTCCTCGACAAAAAGAACGCGCTGATCGCCGACGAGGTGCAGCAGACGGGTACTGTCGACCACACGCCTGTCTACCCGCGAGAAGTGATCAAGCGGGCGCTCGAACTCTCGGCGACTGCCATTATCCTGGTCCACAATCACCCGTCAGGCGACCCGACGCCATCGCGCGCCGACATCGAGATGACGAAGGAGATCATCGACGCGGGCAAGCGGCTGGGCATCGCGGTGCACGACCACATCATCATCGGGCGGAAGGGATATGCCAGCATGAAGGGCCTGCTGCTGATCTGAGATGGCAGGGCCGGCGCCAACGCCGGCCGACCCCGACCACGCGATCCCAGAGATCGGGGCGGGCGAAGCCGGCTAGAACAAGCGACTGGCGGAATCAGGAGAGTATGATCATGGCGAAAACAAAAGTCCTTCTTGTCGGCGAAAGCTGGGTGAGTTCGGCGACCCACTACAAGGGGTTCGACCAGTTCGGCAGCGTCACCTTCCATCTCGGGGCAACGCCCCTGGTCGACGCCTTGAAGGACAGCGAATTCGATCTCGACTACATGCCCGCTCATGAGGCCGTCGAGAAGCTGCCTTTCACCATGGAAGGGCTGTCGCAATACAGGACGATCATCCTGTCCGACATTGGCGCAAACTCGCTGCTGCTTCATCCCGATGTCTGGCTGCACGGCAAGACAGTGCCGAACCGGCTCAAGCTCCTGCGCGACTGGACGCTGGCCGGCGGCGGCCTGATCATGATCGGCGGTTACTTCAGCTTCCAAGGCATTGACGGCAAGGCGCGCTGGCATCGCACGGCGGTCGAGGAGGCGCTGCCGGTGACCTGCCTTCCCAATGATGACCGTCTCGAAATTCCGGAGGGCTTTCGTCCCGAGATCACTGGCTCAAGAGACCATCCGCTTTTTGCCGGCATTGAGGGCGAATGGCCGCTGCTGCTCGGTGCCAACGAGGTCGTCGCCCGCGATCGCGACGATGTCGAGGTTCTGGCGCGGCTGCCGCAGGACCAGGGCGGCCATCCCCTGCTGGTCACCGGGCGCCACGGCGAAGGGCGCACGCTGGTCTGGACGTCGGACATCGGACCGCACTGGCTGCCGAACAGTTTTGTCGAATGGCCCGGCTATGCGCGGCTTTGGACCAACGTGCTCCGCTGGGTCAGCAACGCCGTTTGATGATGTCGCCCCAAAGTGCGTTTTTGAGGCAACGACATGTATTAGAACAAAGGTTTGAAGCCGATCAGCATCACCGGGAACGGCGAGCTCGGCCGTTGCCGCCTTCGCCTCACGGTCGTTCACGGCGGATCGGTGTTGCAGTTTCCGGCAACCTGGCTGACCGCTTCGCCGAACCCGGCGAGGTCGAAATCGGCCTCGCCGCGCCCCGCCAGCAGCCCGAACCGCCACGAAAGCTGCAGCCGGTTCGCGGCGACAAGGCGCCTGATGCCATCGGCGCCATCGCGCACCAGCATCCGGCCGCGCGGCCCGACCGACCAGCTTTCGTCGAACTTGCTCTCCTGATCGACCGTAATCGTCATGGTGATCTTGCGGCTGGCCGAAACAGCGTCGTTCAGTTGCAGCCATTCAGTCCAATGCGGCTCGCCGTTTGCCCGGCAGGCAATCGTCAGGATCGGGCTGTAGCTCAAGGCACCGCCGCCGGTGATCAGCTTGTTGGTGGCGTAGAGCGAGGCCGTCACGAGGCCGTCTTCATTCGTGCCGAAGCGCCAGTTGTCAGGCACCGTGCCGGCCTGGGCAATGCCGCAGACCGAGATAAGGATCAGCGCGATTGCCGAAGCGTGTCCCAATTCGACGACCAGTCTCAACACGCCCTCCAACAACCAAGCGGCTTGCAATAGAAGCGCAGATAATGATCAAAGCTTGGTCGCCACAGGCCGTCGCTCGCGAAGCATGGCGGCTGTTGCAGTTTGGCAACGAAAAAGGCCGCCTCGAGGGCGGCCTTCCTGTTTCAGCGGAGCGCTGGTGTTATTCGGCGGCCTTCTTCTTCGGCGCGGCCTTCTTCTTGGGCTCTTCCGCGTCGTCGGCCGTCTTGGCGTCGGCCTTCTTGGCGGCGGCTTTCTTCGCCGGCTTCGCCTTGACGGCGGTCTCGTCCTCTTCGTCGTCGGCCATCAGCTCTTCCTTGCTGACCTTGACGTCGGTGACCGAAATCTGACCGAGCAGATGGTCGACCACCTTTTCCTCGAACATCGGCGCCCGCAGCGTGTTCAACGCTTCCGGGTTGTTGCGGTAGAACTCGAAGACTTCCTGCTGCTGGTTTCCTGGATAGCGCCGCACCTGCTCGAACAGGCCGCGCTGCAGCTCTTCGTCCGATACGGTCACGCCGGCCTTCTCGCCGATTTCAGCCAGCACCAGCCCGAGGCGCACGCGGCGCTCGGCAAGCCGCAGATACTCGGCGCGCGCCTCTTCTTCCGTCGTCTCTTCGTCGGCGAAGGTGCGTCCGGCTGCTTCCAGATCACGATTGACCTGCGCCCAGATGTTGTTGAACTCGGCGTCGACGAGCTTCGACGGCGCCTCGAACGAATAAGCCGCATCGAGCTGGTCGAGCAGCTGGCGCTTGACCTTCTGGCGCGTCATGGCGCCGAACTGGTTCTCGATCTGGCCGCGCACGACGTCGCGCAGGCGCTCCAGCGACTCCAGGCCGAGATTCTTGGCGGTCTCGTCGTTGATTTCCAGCGCGCCGGGCTGGGACACTTCCTTGACGGTGACATCGAAGGTCGCTTCCTTGCCGGCCAGATGCGCCGCCTGGTAGTTTTCCGGGAAAGTCACGGTGACCTGCTTTTCCTCACCGGCCTTGGCGCCGACAAGCTGATCCTCGAAGCCGGGGATGAATTCCTTCGAGCCTAGCACCAGCGGCTGATCGGTGCCGGCGCCGCCATTGAAGGCCTCGCCGTCGATCTTGCCGACATAGTCGATGGTGACACGGTCGCCATTGGCGGCCTTGCCGGTCTTCGGCTCGTAGCTGCGCGCCGATTCGGCAACGCGCTGGACCTGCTCGTCGATCTCGGCATCAGGCACGTCGAATACCTGGCGCGTCACCTTGATGTCGGACAAGTCCTTGATCTCGATCGCCGGGATGATCTCGTAGTTGAGGCGGAATTCGAAGTCGGCGCCGCCGGCCAGGATCTTCTCGGCTTCCTTCTCGTCCTCGGTCATGATGACTTCAGGCTGCATGGCAGCCTTTTCACCACGCCCGGTAATGATCGAACGGGTCGAATCGTTGAGGATTTCGTTGACCACTTCGGCCATGAACGACTTGCCGTAGACCTTGCGCAGGTGCTGCACCGGCACCTTGCCTGGACGGAAGCCGTTGATGCGGACCTTGTTGCGGGCATCCGAAAGCCGCGCCATCAGCTTGGCTTCCATGTCACCGGCCGGCACGGTGATCTTGATCTCTCGCTTGAGACCGGAGTTGAGCGTTTCGGTGACCTGCATCGTAAAACCTTTGTTTTCACCAATGAGACTGCCACGGCCTCTGCCGTTCACAGCCTGCCGGTATATTCTTGCCGGGAATGGCTTTTGGTACGGAACCTGGCGATTTGACCGAAAACCCGGCTCAAACTCTCCCAAACTGCGTTCCAAAATGTGAATAAGTTCTTGTTTTTCCTACTTCTTATCACATTCTGCAGAAGCGGATCGTCGCGTCCCGTCACATTTGACACGCCTTTTGTCACAGGCGAGGCCAATTTTCAACAGTCTTCGCATCCCAGCCGATAACCAGCATTCGGGGCCTGCCCCACATCTTGTCGCTGGGCCACATCTTGTCTCTGACATTGACAGAATGATGGCCACATGGGATTGCCGGTCCATGCGGATGTGGCGGAACTGGTAGACGCCCTGGATTTAGGTTCCAGTGCCGAAAGGCGTGGGGGTTCGAGTCCCTTCATCCGCACCACCCTTCGAGCTTCGGGTGGCGGGCCACCCGAAAGCCCTGGCGAAGGAGGACCGGCGCCGTTCAGGCAGGCATCGGATTGAGCTTCAGATGCTGGATCAAGATGATGGTCTTGGCGTCGACGATACGGCCATCGGCGATGCCGGCCAGCGCCTCGTCGAGCGGCATTTCCAGAACCTCGATGTCCTCGCCCTCTTCTTGCGCGCCGCCGCCGGCCGAGATGCGGTCGGCGGGTGAATAGCGGCCGATGAAAAACCAGAGCCGTTCGGTGACGCTGCCGGGGCTCATATAGGGCGAAAACAGCCGCTCGATATCCTTCAAGCGATAACCCAGCTCTTCCTCGGCTTCCTTGCGGATGGCGGTCTCCGGATCGTTTTCGTCCAACAGGCCGGCACAGGCCTCGATCAGCGGCTCGCGGTGGCCGGTGACGTAAGCGGGATAGCGGAACTGGCGCACCAGAAGCACGGTCGAACGCAAGGGGTCGTAAGGCAGGATCACCGCACCATCGCCGCGATCATAGGTCTGGCGGATTTGCGTCTCCCACTGACCGTCGCGCCGGCGGTAGTCGAGGACGGTCTTCTTCAGGATGGCCCAGTCGTCGGAGAGGATTTCCTCCGAACGGACGCGAATACGATCTTCCATCCCGGTCTCCATGCTAAAGCGCGTCGCGCTTCATGCTCCTGTTTATGCCTGTCGTTCTCCCAAAACCGGAGCCACTTTTGGGAGACATGCCTGGCCGAGGCGTAGCCGCGAACCGGCATTTCGGCAATCCCGCCCGTGATTGGTCCAGAAGCCCTTTCACCGCCTCGTGTCTGGCGCAGGCGCCATCGGTCGCCTAAATAGCTGCGAACCCTCCCGGAGTTTCTCATGACAGCGTCGCTTTTCCAGTCGATCACTCTCAACGGCCTCACCTTCCCCAACCGCATCGCCGTCGCGCCGATGTGCCAGTATTCCGCCGAGGACGGCTCGGCCAGCGACTGGCATCTCCATCACTGGATGAACCTCGCAATGTCCGGCGCCGGCATGGTCACGGTCGAGATGACCGATGTCGAGCGGCGCGGGCGTATCACCCATGGCTGCCTCGGCCTTTACTCCGAAGACAATGAAGCGGCCGCCCGCCGCGCGCTGGACGCTGCACGACGCGTCGCCGCACCCGGCACGAAATTCGGCTCCCAACTCGCCCATGCCGGCCGCAAGGCTTCGAACCGCAAGCCGTGGGAGGGCGGCGGACCACTGCAGCCAAACGAGGATCCCTGGCAGACCGTCTCCGCCTCGGCCATCCCCTACGACACCGGCTGGAACGTGCCGCACGCTCTGGAGGACGAGGAGATCCTACAGCTGATCGAGCGCTTCGCCGAGGCGGCAAGGCGAGCCGAACGCGCCGGCTTCGATTTCCTCGAACTGCACGCCGCGCATGGCTATTTGATCTTCCAGTTCCTGTCGCCCTTGTCCAACCAGCGCACGGACCGCTGGGGTGGCGCGCTGGAAAACCGCATGCGTTTTGCCGTCGAAATCACCAAGGCGGTGCGCAAGGCGGTGCCAAAGCTGATGCTCGGCGCAAGGCTGTCCGTGAAGGATTGGGTCGACGGCGGCTTCGACGTGGCGGACGCGATCGAAGTGGCCAAAGCGCTGAAGGACGAGGGCGTTGCCTATCTCTGCTGTTCGAGCGGCGGCAATTCGCCGTTGCAGAAATTGCCCACCGGCCCCGGCTATCAGGTGCATCTGGCGGAGGCGGTGCGCAAGGGCGCTGATATTCCGACCCGCGCCGTCGGCCTGATCGACGACCCCAAGCAGGCCGAAGCGATCGTCACCGAGGGCCGCGCCGACATGGTGGCGCTGGCGCGGGCCTTCCTGGCTGATCCGCGCTGGGGGTGGCGTGCGGCGGCGACATTCAGCGAGACAATCCACCCGGCGCCACAACTTGCCCGTTCGGTGACCACGATGCAGCATTGGATGAAGGCGGCGGGCTGAACGGTTCGCGCTCCCGACACGGCGCTGTAGAGCCTTCAAACAGCCTCTGAGACGTTTGGGCGCAGGCTGACGGCCATGGTTGCAACCAAATTGGCTGCTTTGCGTTGCGGCCATGATGGACAACAAACCTTTTGAAGTGCCGGTCGTCGTCGAACTTGGCCACGTCGGCAAATATCGCCACATCCGCAGCGCCCAGGAGGCCGCGGAGTGCCTGATGACGGTGTGGCCGCTCAATCGCGGCCCGCGCCATCGTGATGCCCTCGACACTTGCCTCAAAGTGCTGGAAGGTTATCGTTCGACAGCAGATGCGCGCCGGGCGCTGATTGAAGCCGCCAAGGAATCGGAAGTGCTGGTGCCCGACGACAGACTGCCCGACGACCGACTGCATTGAGCAGACGGACCTTTCAACCGGAGGTTTTTCATGGCGAAGCTGACTTACAAGATCGTCGAACATGACGGCGGCTGGGCCTACAAGGTCGGAGCGACCTTTTCCGAGACGTTTCCGACGCATCAGGACGCGTTGCGCGCCGCCGAAATCGCCTCGGCCGAGCAGCAGGTCGCCGGAGCGACGGACGGCATCCAGTATGAGGACGCCGAGGGAAAATGGCATGAGGAACTGGCCGACGGCCGCGACCGGCCGCAGACAGAAGTCTCGGATTGATCGGTGTCGCGGTTGATGTGGAGCGGTTCGACGGAGCGCCGACCGCAGCGCCGTCCGGAGAGAGGACGCGCCAGCGGCCAGCGGCTGTCCTTGCGGACTAGCCCTCGAACATGGATTTCCAGAAAATCGGCGTGCGCTTTTCGGAAATCGCGTTCTGGCTATTTGCCGCAATACTGATCGTTGACGTTTTGCCCTGCGTTAGCGTCCGGGCCTGGTGTGTTGTGGGCACATGGGCCTATTGCGCCGGTGTTGCCTTGAGTGTTCAACCCGGAGCCGTCACTGATGCTTCCCGTGGTGTAGGGGTCGACAGTTGTCTGGTCGTTGTTACCGAACAGCCACCAGTCATGATTGTTTGAGTACCTGTCGTCCAGTGACTGCGCCATCGCCGATGTGGCGAGACCAATCGTCAGGACGGATGCTGCGAGAAGTTTTGTAACCATTGAATCACTCCGTATCTTAGCCGCTTTGGTGCGACACTCATAAAACCCGGTAGTCAGCCGAATGGTTCCTTGAAATTGTCGTGAAGCTGAGGTGAGGCCCCGATCAGCCCGGCCGGCGATGCGCTCGATGGATGCGGCGGTTCGCTCCGCGGCCACGAATTGCGGCACGTGCCCCTTGCCGTTGGGCCCCTCGATGCGGCCGAGATCTTGCTCGACCGCCACGTTATCGCAGAACATGGTGTGGAAACGAGTTGGCTTCGACCGAGCCATCCACCTCCGGCGGTCATGTAGTCGGGCAGGGAAGCCGGCGCCGCGGAGATGACATTGCGGCCACCGCCGCGCCGCGCTATCTCAGACCACTCGCCTTCCCGGGCCACTCGCTTGCCGGAGCTTCCCATGCCTGAAATCGTGACCGCTGCCATGCTCGTCATCGGCGATGAGATTCTGTCCGGCCGCACCAAGGACAAGAACATCGGCCATCTCGCCGACGTCATGACGGCGATCGGCATCGACCTGAAGGAAGTGCGCATCGTCCCGGACGAGGAAGACGAGATCATCGCGGCGGTGAACGCCGTGCGCGCGCGCTACACTTATGTGTTCACCACGGGCGGCATCGGGCCGACGCATGACGACATCACGGCCGATTCCATCTCCAAGGCCTTTGGCGTGCCTTGCGAATACGATGCCCGGGCCTATGCCATGCTGGAAGCAAGCTATGCCGCGCGCGGCATCGAATATACCGAGGCCCGCAAGCGCATGGCACGGATGCCGCGCGGCGCCGATCTCATCGACAATCCGGTGTCGGTCGCGCCTGGCTTCCGCATCGGCAACGTCCACGTCATGGCTGGCGTGCCGTCGATTTTCCAGGCCATGCTCGACAATGTCGTGCCGACGCTGAAGGCCGGCACGAAGATGCTGTCGGCGACCGTGCCCTGCCCGTTCGGCGAAGGCCTCATCGGGGGGCCGCTGGGTGATATCCAGAAAGCGCATCCCGATACGATCATCGGCTCCTATCCGAAATATGGCGATGGCAAGTTCTGGACCGAACTGGTCGTGCGTGCCCGCAACCAGGAGGCGCTGGACGCTGCCCGCGCCGATGTCGAGGCGATGGTCGCCGGCTTCGCCAGCAATCCCGGCTGATCTGGTCCAGACCGGAACAAAGCACGACGCTGCAACGTTTCCCCGGCACGAGTTCGCCAGCTCGTGAACTGAGGGATTGTCATGCGATTCAAAACCATCGTCGCCATTCTGCAGAACGAGCAGGACGCCGAGCGCGTGCTCGACTGCGCCATTCCGCTCGCCACCCGGTTCCAGAGCCATCTGGTCGGCATCCACGCCGAAACGCTTCCCGTGCCCTACACCTCTGCCACAGGCTTTCCCGACACCGAATTCCTGCAGGTTTCGGCAGACATGAACCGGGAACGGGCCGAGAAATTAAGGACGCTGTTTCTCAGGCATATCGAGGATTCCGGTCTTTCCTTCGAGTGGCGAAGCCTGGAGAGCTTTTCGGGTGACAGTGCGCTGACCGGGATTTCGAGCGTGCGGGCCGCCGACCTGATCATAGCAGCGCAGCGCGAAACGGGCGGCGATTCCAGCGCGGACGTTGACACGCTGGTCTACGATGCCGGCCGGCCGGTGCTGGTGGTGCCGCACGAGGGTCCGCTGATCACCACCTTCAAACGCGTCTTGCTCGCCTGGAACGGCAGCAAGGAAGCGGCGCGCGCCGCCTTCGACGCGCTGCCCTTCATCATCGAAGCCGAGAAGACCGACATATTGGTTATCGACCCTCCTGAAACGCTCGACGACAGCCCGGAGGCCGCCGGCGCCGAAATCGCGGCAGCGCTGTCGCGCCACGGCGCCACCGTCAGCGTCTCGGTGCAGCAGTCGGGCGGCAGTTCGGTCGATGACATCATCCAGACCAGGATCGCGGAGACCGGCGCCGATCTGCTGGTGCTCGGCGCCTACAGCCATTCATGGCTGCGCCAGCTTCTGTTCGGCGGCGTGACGCGCAGCGTTCTGCGCACCGCGCCGGTGGCAGCCTTCCTGTCGCGGTAAGCCCACGGCGATCGCTGGCCCTTGCCTTGCCAAGGCCCCTGCTCTTGCCAAGATGGGGGCTTTCCAGCTAATTCCGCGCGCATTCCCCTGTTTTCTTGCGCGCGATCCCCGCGTGCTGTGGAGTGCGCGACATGTCCCTTCCCGAAAAAGCCTTTCCGGTCTCCTGGGACCAGTTCCATCGCGACGCTCGCGCACTCGCCTGGCGGCTTGCCGGCGCCAACAAAGGGCAATGGAAAGCGATCGTCTGCATCACGCGAGGCGGGTTGGTGCCGGCGGCGATCATCTCGCGTGAACTTGGCATCCGCGTCATCGAAACCGTCTGCGTCGCCTCCTATCACGATTATACCAGCCAGGGGCAGCTGCAGGTCCTCAAGGAGATCACCCCTGCCCTGCTCGCCGAAGACGGCGCCGGCGTGCTGATCATCGACGACCTGACCGACACCGGCAAGACGGCGGGCATCGTGCGCGCGATGATGCCCAGGGCGCATTTCGCCACCGTCTATGCCAAGCCGAAAGGCAGGCCGCTGGTCGATACTTTCGTCACCGAAGTCAGCCAGGACACCTGGATCTATTTCCCGTGGGATATGGGCTTCACCTACCAGAAGCCGATCGCCGACGACCACGCCGGCTGATTCGCAACTACCCTGTTACAGACCAGCAGCTTGCACCGGGGATGGATTTGCTTTCGCAAACAGGTCCGGCAGAGCCGGATATTTCGCGAAATCGACGTCTATTGGCGGAAATTGGCCAGGCGAATGAAATTTTTTACTTTTATTGCCGACAATTAGCCGTAAGATTCGTGAGACGGCAAACGATTCCGGAGGCTGGGGCTAGCTTCTTCGATGTTGACGAGGCCAACGACACACAATCATCTGGCCGAAAGGGTCCGACGGCTCTTCGGCACCGCGCCGTGCCGCCTGCAGGTTGCCGCCCTGCCCTGGCGCGACACGGGAGACGGCGTCGAAATCATGCTGATCACCAGCCGCGATACCGGCCGTTGGGTTTTGCCCAAGGGTTGGCCAGAGGCCAGGGAGCCGCTCTGCGAGGCCGCGGCGCGCGAAGCCGGCGAGGAGGCCGGGCTACGCGGCCGTGTCTCTCATCTTGAAGCCGGCCGTTACTTCTACGCCAAGGCGCTGGCTTCCGGCGAAGAAGTCCCGTGCGAGGTCCTGGTGTTTCCGCTGCATGTCGACAAAGTCGCGGACCGCTGGAAGGAAAAACGCTCACGCACCCGCAAATGGGTCCGTGCAAGCGAAGCGGTGCGCATGGTCAACGAACCCGACCTTTGCCAGATCATCGCCTATTTCTGCGCCGACCCGCACAGCTTCTCCTGACGGGCGGCCACACCGCGCTCTTTGCAAAATGGGACTGGCTTGCAAAGGCTGGACACGCGTTGCCGCGCATCGACATGAATGCTTTGCTAAGGAATCAAAGGTAGGATTCGGCAGCTCTGGTATTTTTTGATCGATGGCGAATCCCGCAAATCCAATTCCAAACGAGTCCGACGAGCCTGAGCGCGAGCATCGTCCGCGCGTGCTCAAGGGCGGGTCGATCATCACCGGAATTTCGAATTCGGAAGTCGGCTGCACGCTGCGCAATCAACATGAAGGCGGAGCCGAACTGAAGATACCGCTGGAAGCCCGGGTTCCCGATCGCTTCCTTCTCTATGTGCCGCTCGACGGCATTGCCTATCGGTGTGAGGTCCGCTGGCGTCGCAATGACCGTATCGGGGTGCAGTTCACCGGCACCGAGCCAAAACCCAGGCTGCACTACGGCTGATCCATTCAGGCACGACGCTTTGGATCGTTGCCGCGTCCGGATTGCCTGGTGACGGCAAAATTGCGATCGCCGCACCGCATTCTATCCCCGTTATCCACATATGTGACACACAAGATGTTGGGGTCACAAAAGCTACGCAAACGAATCCTTGACGGCGCAAAACGAGTCGCCTTTTATAGGCCATGCGCTCCTGTTGAGAGTGCGACCGGAAAGTTCTGAGCCCGGTCTTTTTCCCGGATTATGTGCGTTTTGCTCGCATTTCCGCCTGGTTACGAGGCCGGCGGAAGCGTTGGAATTGTGGGGCGGTTGGGGTCGATAGGGACAATTGTCGGGCTTGAATAAATTGTCTGTTAATACTATATTTAGTGTTTGCAGGTAGGTTCGACGCTAGATAGTGTGAATT
>NZ_RZQE01000139.1:0-12707 GCF_004022955.1 Mesorhizobium sp. M7A.F.Ca.US.002.01.1.1
CCTATCATATAGCGGGCGAGCTGGTGCCGGTGCTTTCGGTCGATGTCACGCGCATGCCGGTCTATTTCGAGCACCACATCCTTTTGTGGAAGAATTCCACCATCACCATCGGCCTGAAATCGCTGAAGGGCGCCCTGAAGCGCATGATGGCCGGCATGCAGATCTTCGTCACCGAGGCGTCGGGGGCGGGCATCATTGCCTTCAGCCGCGATGGGCCGGGCCACATCGTGCCGATCCATCTCAGGCACGGCGAAGAGATCCAGGTGCGCGAGCACCAGTTTCTCGCCGCCACCGGCAATGTCGACTACACCTTCGAACGGGTGCGCGGCCTGGCGACGATGCTGTTCGGCCAGAGCGGCTTTTTCATCGACCGCTTTCGCGGTGATTCCGGCGATGGCATCGTCTGGCTGCACGGCTATGGCAACGTCTTCGAAAAGACGCTCGCCGCCGGCGAAACCATCGACATCGAACCGGGCGGCTGGCTGTTCAAGGATGCCTCGGTCAGGATGGAGACCAAGATCGATCGCCTGTCGAGCGGCTTCTTTGGCGCCAACATGAATTTCATCGTGAACCGATTCACCGGACCGGGCCGTGTCGGCATCCAGTCGATGTATCTGCATATGCCGACCGAGGAATAGTTCGGCGAAGGCCACTGGCGGGCAGCAATGGCGGCCACGATCCGGCCATGCGTCATCGCGGCGTTTGCCGTGCCGGCTCACCACGGATATGCAAGGGCCATGACCAAATTGTTCCGCACTGCGGCGCTGGCGCTGCTCGCCATCATCATTTTCGCGACCTTATCGCCGATCCAGATGCGGCCGCACCTCGCTGAAGCAAATGTCGAGCGTGCCTTGGCTTATGTCCTGCTGGGCTTCGCCCTGGCGGTCGGCTTCCCCAACCGACTGTATCAAGTGGTGATTTTCGTGGCTGTGATCGCCGGCATGCTGGAACTGCTTCAGCTCATTGATCCCGGTCGCCATGCACGCCTCATCGATGCATTGGTGAAAGCCTTTGCCGGGGTGGTTGGGATCGTCGCGGGACACCTGATCGTCAGGGCCGGCCGGCAAAAGAGCGAGAGCTAGGCGCGGCAGCAATCCGCCGCGGAGGATCGAGCCTTCGCTAGGCAGCGGGAACCCCCACATTGTCGATTAGCCTGGTCTTGCCGAGCCATGCTGCTGCGAGAAGACGCCCTTCGCGGTTTCGACGCCATGGCGCAAGCGTCAGGCTTTCGCGTGCCTCGACATAGTCGACCTTCTGGAAGCCGACGGCGATGAGGGCGCGGCTGGCCTCTTCGGTTGCGTCGCTCTGGTCGGCGCCGCCCGCCAGAGCCACTGCCGTTTTGCGCAATATCACGTTGAGTTGGCGGGCGACCTTCAGTTCGGCCTCATCGAGATAGGCGTTGCGTGACGACATGGCGAGACCATGCGCGTCGCGTATCGTCGGGGCGCCGACGATCTCGACGGGCAGGTCGAGATCGCCGCAGAGCTGCCTCACAACGCAAAGCTGCTGGTAGTCCTTCTCGCCGAAGACCGCAAAGTCGGGCGTTGCCTGCAGGAGGAGCTTTGCCACGACAGTGGCGACGCCTTCGAAAAAGGTCGGCCGAAAGTCCGATTCGAGCCCGGCGGAGGGGCCGCCGACTGAGATTTTCGTGGCGAAGCCGGCGGGATACATCTCGCCAACCGTCGGTGTGAAAGCAAGGTCGGCCTTTGCCGCGCCGAGCCGGTCGAGATCGCGGGCGAGTTGGCGCGGGTACTTGTCGAGGTCTTCGCTCGGCGCGAACTGTGTCGGGTTGACGAAGATCGACACGACGCAGCGCTCGGCTTTTTCGAGCGCGATCCTGACCAGCGAGATGTGCCCGTCGTGCAAAGCGCCCATGGTCGGCACCATGGCGACACGAAGGCCGTCACGGCGCCAGTCATGGATTTGCGTGCGAAGTGCGGCAACGCTGTCGACGACGACGGGTTGGCTCATGCGTCATCCCTGCTGTTTGTCGCCGAAAAGACATGGCCGGGGCCCGGGAAGGTCCGGTTTCGCACTTCTGCTGCATAGCTCTTTGCGGCATGCGAGATCGCGCTGCGCAGGTCGGCGTATTCCTTGACGAATTTCGGCACGCGATCGACGGTCAGCCCGACCATGTCGTCGATGACCAGGATCTGGCCGTCGCAGTCGCCGCTGGCGCCGATGCCGATGGTTGGAATGGCGAGGCGGCGGCTGATATCGGCGGCGACCCTCTCGACCGTGCCTTCGATGACCACCGAGAAAGCCCCGGCGTTCTCGACGGCGAGCGCATCGCGAAGCAATGCCGCAACAGCCTCCTCGGTGCGGCCTTTGATCTTGTAGCCGCCGTCCTTCTCGACCGATTGCGGCTGCAGGCCGATATGCCCCATGACCGGAATGCCGGCGGCGACGATGGCCGCGATCTGGCTAACCATTTCGACGCCGCCTTCGAGCTTCACCGCCTGGCAGCCGGTTTCGTCGACGACCCGCCGCGCCGAGGCGACGGCAAGTGCTGCCGTGACCTCATAGCTGCCAGCCGGCAGGTCGACGACGACGCAGGCACTGGCCGAGCCGCGCATCACGGCTTGCCCATGCGCGATCATCATCTCCAGGGAGGCACCCAGTGTCGTCTTGTGGCCATGGAGGACCATGGCGACACTGTCACCGACCAGAAGCAGATCGACATGGTGATCAAGCAGACGGGCGATGGGATAGGTATAGGCGGTCAGGCAAACGATCGGCGTGCCGCCCTTGCGGTGGCGAATCGCCTCGGCGCTGATGCGCATGTCGGTGGTCGGCAATTCCGTGGCCAATCGTCACCTCCTTTGGCCTCAAGCCGGGCTGGATACAAGCATGGGCGCGCAGAGCTTTAGAAACACCGCAAAGGCTTGGCAAGCGTGCATGCAGCCACCGGCAGGATCACAGGCTTGTGTCGGGTTTCAGGAAAGCCATTTGCGCACACGCCGTGGCAAAAGCCTTGCCTTCGGCAAGGCCTGACGCCATAAGCAGGAAACGGGCGCTGCTGGCGCGAGGGTTTTGAAATGAAGACTTTCCTTACGCAGTTTTTCACCTGGTGGAACAGCCAGACGATAGGAACCCGCCTGCACACGTGGCGGTATGGCAAGAAGGTCGGCCAGGACGAGACCGGCAATTTTTACTACGAAGGCGGCATCGATTCGGAAGGCCGCACGCGCCGCTGGGTCATCTACCGCAATTATTCGGAAGCTTCGGCGATACCGCCCGGCTGGCACGGCTGGATGCACCACCGTGTCGACGTCGCGCCGTCCAGCGAGGACTACAAGCCACGCGACTGGCAGAAGCCGCATCAGCCCAATCTGACCGGCAGCCCGGCGGCCTATCGCCCGAAGGGCTCGGTGCTCACCAATCAGCATCGCCCGCAGGTCACCGGCGACTACGATGCCTGGACACCCGGGTCGTAGCGACAGGGTGCAAGCCGGTCCTTTATCGCCACAATTGGTGTTTAGCTGCTTGCTGATCAGAAAACGGCGACTAGCCTTGGCGATCGACAGAATCACCCGGGCGCGAACCACCGGTATCTTTGCATGAGCTTTTCTTACTCAATATCGGCCAGTCTGGCGCTAGCCGCCGGTCTTGCCGTCAGCACCGTGGCCTTCGCCGCTTCGCCTGAGCCCGCGGCACCCGCACCGGCGCCGCCCGCGGGAGCGGACCGGGTTACCAATGCCGTTGCCGAGTTTGCCGGTATCGACAAGATCACCGGCCGGATCATCACCTTCGATGTCTATATCGACGAGACGGTGCAGTTCGGCGCTTTGCAGGTGACGCCGCGCGTCTGCTATTCGCGGCCGCAGGCGGAGGCGCCGAAGACCGATTCCTTCGTCGAGGTCGACGAGATCACGCTCGACCGCAAGATCCGCCGCATCTTCACCGGCTGGATGTTCGCTGAAAGCCCCGGCCTCAACGCCGTCGAGCATGCCGTCTACGACGTCTGGCTGAAGGCCTGCAAGCAGAAGTCGGATGTGCCGGCGCCCGACGGAGCCAAGGCTGACGCAACCAAAGCGGAGGCTCCCAAGCCCGCCGCAGCCAAACCGGAAGCCGCGACCACTCCGGACGTCACAACGCCTGATGTGACGGAGCCGGACGCTTCGGAACCCGATACTACCGACACCAACTGATCCCCCGGAACCGTCCTGGCCACAATGCGTTGGGCCACGGACGAGCGCACATTCATGCGTAAGGAGGATCTTCCGATGTCAGACAGCAAACGGATCACGGCTAGCAAGGCCGAATTGCTGGAACTCGAAAAGGGATTCTGGACGGGCGACTCCGCCTACTACGCGGCCAACGCCGACACCGAATGCCTGGTGGCATTTCCGCAGATGGCACAGGCGATGGACAATGCGGATCTGGCCAAGACCGCGGCCAAGCCCAACCGCTGGCGCAACCTGCGAATGGATCTCAAGGGCATTATCGAGCCGGGCAGCGACATCATCATGCTGACTTACGAGGCGCGTGCGACACGGGAAAATGGCGAGGCTTATGCCGCGCTGGTCAGCACCGGCTACGTCCATCGCGCCAACGGCTGGAAGATGATGTTCCATTCGCAAACGCCATTGGAAGCCGCTACCGGGAAGTAGGCTCAATCCTCAGGGATAGAATATTGCCTCGCCCTTCAACGCATCGGCGAGCATCTTCTCATACTTGCCGCGCGGCACGTCGACCGCGCCGAACCGCTTGAGGTGCTCGGTGGTGAACTGCGTATCAAGCAGAGCAAAGCCCCGCGCCTTCAAACGCTCGACGAGGTAGAAGAGGCAGGTCTTGGAAGCGTCCGTCTCTCTGGCGAACATGCTCTCGCCAAAAAACACCCGGCCGAGCGACACGCCATAGAGGCCGCCGACCAGCCGGTCCTCACGCCACGCTTCGACCGAATGACAATGGCCTATCCGATGCAACTCGATATAGGCTTCGCGGATCGGCGCATTGATCCAGGTCGAGCGCCGCTCCGCGCGCTTTTCGGCGCAGCCGTCGATGGTCGCCTCGAAATCGAAATCGAAACGGATGTCGAAGGGATGTTTCTTGATCGTTTTCCAGAGACTTTTCGGCGTGTGAAAGCCGTCAAGCGGGATGATGCCACGTGTCTCCGGCCGCACCCAGAACACCTCCGGGTCGCCGGCACTTTCTGCCATTGGGAAGACGCCCGAGGCGTAGGCCTTGAGCAGCAGGTCGGTGGGGATGCGATAGCCGGGCGCGTAGGGGCGGGTCATCGCGTCTCCGCGCTACTCTTCCTTGGCCAGGTATTTTTCCAGCCAGTGGATGTCATAATCGCCATTGGCGATGTCGGCATTGCCGACGAGATCGCGAAACAGCGGCAGCGTCGTCTTGATACCGTCGACGACGAACTCGTCCAGGGCGCGGCGCAGGCGCATCATGCACTCGACGCGGTTACGCCCATGTACAATCAGCTTGCCGATCAGGCTGTCGTAATAGGGCGGGATCTTGTAGCCGGAATAGACGCCGGAATCGACGCGGATGCCCAGACCACCCGGTGTGTGGAAATGGGTGATCGTACCGGGCGAGGGGGTGAAGGTGCGTGGGTCCTCGGCGTTGATGCGGCATTCGATGGCGTGGCCGTTGAACTTGATGTCCTCCTGCTTCACCGAGAGGCCGCCGCCGGAAGCGACGCGGATCTGCTCATGCACGAGATCGATGCCGGTGATCGCTTCCGTCACCGGATGCTCGACCTGCAGGCGCGTGTTCATCTCGATGAAATAGAACTCGCCATTTTCGTAGAGGAACTCGATCGTGCCGGCGCCGGAATAGCCGAGGTCGGCAATCGCCTTGGCGCAGATGCCGCCGATACGGGCGCGCTCTTCGGCATTGAGGGCCGGCGAGGGCGCCTCTTCCCAGACTTTCTGGTGGCGGCGCTGCAAGGAACAGTCGCGCTCGCCGAAATGCACGCCGCGGCCAAAGCCGTCGCCGAACACCTGCACCTCGATATGGCGCGGCTTTTCCAGGTATTTCTCGATGTAGACCGCATCGTCGCCGAAGGCCGCACCGGCTTCCGTGCTCGCCGTCTGCAAGGCGACCTCAAGGTCGGCCTCGGTAAGCGCTACCTTCATACCGCGCCCGCCACCACCGGCCGATGCCTTGATGATCACGGGATAGCCGATCTCGGCGGCAATGCGCCTGGCTTCTTTTTGGTCGGTGACGGCGCCGTCCGAACCGGGCACAACCGGAATGCCGAGGCGCTTGGCGGTTCGTTTGGCCTCGATCTTGTCGCCCATGATGCGGATATGGTCGCCGGACGGACCGATGAAGGTGATGTTGTGCGCGGCCAGTATGTCGGCGAACTTGGCGTTCTCCGACAGGAAGCCGTAGCCCGGATGCACGGCGTCGGCGCCGGTGATTTCGCAGGCCGCAACGATCTGATGGATGTTGAGATAGCTGTCGCGCGATGGCGGCGGACCGATGCAGACGCTCTCGTCCGCGAGCCGCACATGCATGGCGTCGGCATCGGCGGTCGAATGCACCACCACCGTCTGGATGCCGAGTTCCTTGCAGGCGCGCAGTACCCGGAGGGCGATTTCGCCGCGATTGGCGATGAGGATCTTCTGAAACATCAGGCCCGCTCTACTCGATCACGACGAGCGGCATGCCATATTCGACCGGCTGCGAATCCTCGAAAAGGATCGCGGTCACCGTGCCGGCGCGTGGCGAGGGGATCTGGTTCATCGTCTTCATTGCTTCGATGATCAGCAGCGTCTGGCCTTCCTTGACCTTCTGGCCGACTTCGATGAATGCCTTGGCGTCCGGCGACGGCGCCAAATAGGCCGTGCCGACCATCGGTGAGGTGACCGCATTCTTGGAAAGGTCCGCCACCACAGGCACTGCAACGGCGGCAGCCTGCGCTGCTGCCGGCGCATAGGCCGGTTGCGGCGCCGCGATTGCATGAACGGCCGGCGCCTGCCGCGAGACGCGCACCTTCAGGTCGCCCAGTTCAACCTCGATCTCGGTGAGGTTGGTGTCGTTCAGTATGCCCGCCAGATCGCGGATCAGTTGCTGGTCAACACCGGTCTTCTTTATCGACATTTTCGAGCCTTCTGTTTGTTGGCCGGTCATAGGCGTGCGGCCAGCGCCTGTAGCGCCAGCGTATAGCCGAGCGGCCCAAAGCCACAGATCATGCCGACGGCGACCGGCGCGACCATGGAGACGTGGCGGAATGGTTCCCGCGCATGGATGTTGGAAAGATGAACTTCGGCCACCGGCAATGGTGCGACGGCGCGGATGGCGTCGTGGATGGCAATCGAGGTGTGGCTGTAGGCGCCCGGGTTGATGACGATGCCGACAGCCTTGTCGCCGGCTTCCTGAATCCAGTCGACAAGGTCGCCCTCATGGTTCGACTGGCGGAAATCGATCTCGAACCCCAGCGCCGTGCCTGCCTGCTTGCAGTCGTCGGCGATCGCGGCAAGCGTCTTGCCGCCATAGATGCCCGGCTCGCGCTTGCCGAGCGCGTTGAGATTGGGACCGTTCAGGACGAAAACCGTTTTCAAAAAAGCCGACCTTTCCCGGCGCCGTCATCAAGCCGGCGCGCTGGGCCCTCTATAATGGGCATAGCCGCCCGCGGAAAGAGCGCAAGTACGTTCTTTCACTGTCCACAACAGGCGGAAATGTGCCAGTGAGAGATAGCTGGCGAGCAAGATCAGAGCGCGGCTTTCGCCGCCTCGATCTTTTCAGCCAGCACTTCCTGCCCGAGCGCCCCGAACACCACCTCGTTGCCGACGACATAGGACGGCGTTCCGGTGATCGCCAGCTTGTTGGCAAGATCGTAGGTCTTGGCGAGGGCCTCGTTGATTGTCGGGTCCTTCATCTTCTCGCGCAGCGCCGCTTCGTCGGCGCCGAGCGACAGCGCGACCTTCATGGCCGCCGCCTCGGTGGCGCGTCCCTGACCGCCGAGCAACGCATTGTGGAACTCGCCGTACTTTTCCGGGTGCATCAGGTGGAAGGCCATCGAGACCACGCTCGCCTTCTGCGAATCCGGTCCGAGGATGGGGAATTCCTTGAGCACGAAACGCAGGTCCGGATCGGTCTTGGTCAGCGCCTTCATGTCGTCGATGGCACGTTTGCAGAAGCCGCAATTATAGTCGTAGAACTCGACGATGGTGACCTTGCCGGTCGGATTGCCGACGACGCCGTCGAAGGCGGAGTTGAAAATCTGGTCCTTGGCATCCTTGATCACGCCGAGATGAGCGATGCGCTGCTCTTCCTTCTGCTTGGCCTCAAGCGCGTCCTGGACTTCCAGAAGAACTTCCGGGTTTTTCAACAAATAGTCGCGGATGATGCCTTCGACCTCGGTGCGGTCGATCTTGGTATCGGCCGCCGCCGTCTCGACCGGCTGTGCGGTCCCGGCCTTGGCGATCTGCGGGTTTCCGGCAACGAATCCGAAAGCCAGCATGGCCAGAGCGACCGCAACCCCCGTGGTGCCCAGCAGCAGTGCCTTTTTCATCGTTCCTGTTCCTTCTGCCTGTTTTCCGGTCTGGCTATGTCGTGGCGCGCGGCCGGAAGGTTCACTTGATCTTGGTTGACGGCTTGTAGTTTATGATATCCTGGGCGCGAAGCCAGCGCGGCTCGCCGCGTTTCATCTGCTGCTGCGCCCGCATGGCGAAAATCTTCGCATCCTTGTAGTTGCCGGAATAGAAATGGCTTTCGGCGGTGGCAAGTTCAGCGCCAGGTATGTCGCCCAACTCGCCATAGGCCTGCGCCAGATGGCGATATCCGGCTGAATTTTCCTTGTCGCGACCGAGGCCATTGTTGATCTGCACGACGGCTTTTTTGAGGGAGTCGGGCGTGCCGACGGCCATCAGCGCCTGGCCCACGGACACCGGCAGCAGACCGGACCGAGCCGAATCGAGGCTGACCGCCTTGGCATAGGCGTCCGCGGCTTCCTTGGGTTTGTTGGCTTTCATCAGGATGTCGCCGCGCAGTTCCTGGAAGTAGGCATTCTTCGGTTGCGCTTTGATCAGTGCATTGGTCTTGGCGAGGGCGGCGGCGATGTTGCCGAACAGGTAGGTCGACTGGGCGTCGCCGTACTGGGCGGCGAGGGTTCCTTGCATCTTTCGCATCAGCCGGGACGCGGCCGCCTGGCCTTCCATGTAAACGGCGATCTTCACCCGCATCATGTCATGGCGCTGCTGCAGCGCGGGCGGGTCCGGCCTGTCGACATTGGGGTCCTGTTTCACCAGCACTTCGAGATTGGCGATGCGATCCTGCGGCATCGGATGGCTGATCCGATACGGATCGACCTGGGCGCCCGAAAGCGAAAGTGCGGTCTGGAAGCGGCGGAATGTCTTCAGCATGCCCATGCCGGACTGGCCGGTGGCGTTGAGATAGGTGATCGCCGAGCGGTCGGCCGTCATCTCCTCGGTGCGCTGATAGGCGAGGATGCTGCGCTGTGCCATTTCGCCGCCGCCGGCAGCCACGCCCATGCCGGCGCCGGCGAGACCGCGGCTGCTGGTTGTGGCACCGGCGACAATGGCGCCGGCGCCAAGCAATGTCGCGATGACGGCCATCGTCTTGGCTCGTTCGAGCTGGTCGCGCAGCTTCTGCTGGTGGCCGCCGGCAATATGACCGGCTTCGTGCGCGATGACGCCGATGATCTCGTTGGGCGTTTCAGCCGTCATCAGCGCGCCGGTGTTGATGAACAGCCGACGCCCGGTGACGAAGGCGTTGAAACTCTGGTCGTTGACCAGGACGATGTCGATGCCGTCATTCGCCAGGCCGGCCGCCCTGAAGATCGGCCGCGCGTAATCGCGCACCAGCGCCTCGATCTCGGCGTCGCGCACCACCGGCACGTTCTGGGCGAAGGCGCTGACCGAGCTCGACATTGCAACGGCAACGCCAAGCGAAAGCGTCGCGAAGACGCGCGCTGCCTGGGCAATCGTCGATCTGGGTCGGCTCAACATGATGTGTCCACTGGTAGACGAGCGGGCGAAAGATGAAAAGTCGGCGCCGGAAACTTCCTCAACTTGTGATCCTCACATCAATCGGGCATTTGTGCGGCACATGCGCCAGTGCCTGGCGCCGTCAGTCATCGGGAATACTGGTTAAATGGTCGTTTCGCTCTCACGCCGTGGCAATGTCGAGCCCTTCCATGCGATGGACATTCTGGCAGAGGCAAACCGGCTGAAGTCCCAGGGCGTGCCGGTTGTTTCGATGGCCGTCGGCCAACCCTCCGATCCCGCACCGGTTCTGGTTCGCGCCGCAGCAGCCAAGGCGCTGCAGGATGGGCGCATCGGCTACACCGACGCGCTCGGACTGGCAGGTTTGCGCAAGGCGATAGCCGGACACTACGCCGATCACTACGGGCTTGAGATCGAGCCCGGCCGGATCGCGGTGACCACGGGATCGTCGGCCGCCTTCAATCTTGCCTTCCTGGCGATGTTCGATCGGGGTGACCGCGTCGCCATCGCGGCACCCGGTTACCCTGCCTACCGCAACATCATGGCCGCACTCGGCATCGAGGTGGTCGAGATCGAGCTCGGCGACGCCGCCTACCTGCATGCCGGCCATTTGGAAGCCGCGCATCGTGAAAAGCCGCTGAAAGGCGTTCTCTTCGCCAGTCCCGCCAATCCAACCGGCGCGGTCATACCAGCCGATGAACTGGCGGCTCTGGTAGGGACGGCACAGGACCTCGGCATCGCCGTCATCTCCGACGAAATCTATCACCGGCTGGCCTATGCCGCCCCCGACACCACGGCACTTGCCTATGGCGGCGATGTGACGGTGATCAATTCCTTCTCCAAATATTACTGCATGACCGGCTGGCGAATCGGCTGGATGGTGCTGCCGCAGGAACTGGTGCGGCCGGTCGAGCGCGTCGCCCAGAGCCTCTACATCTCGCCGCCGGAGCTATCGCAGATTGCCGCGATCGAAGCGTTCAGGGCGACCGAGGAACTGGAGGCGGTAAAAGGCCGCTACGCCTGGAATCGCGAGCTCTTGATGAAACGCCTGCCGGAACTCGGCTTTCCGCTGGCGGCGCCCATGGACGGCGCCTTTTATGCGTTCTGTGACGTCACCAGGCATACCAATGACAGCATGGCCTTTGCGCGAAAGATGCTGGCCGAGGCGCATGTTGCAGCAACGCCCGGCCGCGACTTCGACACTCAGGCTGGGCACCGGACCATGCGTTTCTCCTATGCCGGCAGCCACGACGACATGGTCGAGGCAATGGTGCGCATCGAACGCTGGTTGAGGTAGCACGATGCCGGAACTTGAACAGGCCCCCAAACTTGATCGGGCATTGGCCGAAGTCGCCGCCGAAATGGCCGAGCGCACCGATCGCGGCGACGTCGCTTCCTACATTCCGCAGCTGGGCAAGGTCGATCCGAAGAAGTTCGGCATCGCGGCGGTCACCAATGACGGCCGCGTGCTGATGGCCGGCGATGCCGACCAGGCATTTTCCATCCAGAGCATCTCGAAAGTGTTCACGCTGACACTGGCGCTCGGCAATGTCGGTGACGCGCTTTGGCAGCGGGTAGGCCGCGAACCGTCAGGCAATCCATTCAACTCGATCGTGCAGCTCGAGCATGAGAACGGCATTCCGCGCAACCCGTTCATCAATGCCGGCGCCATTGTCATTTCCGACATCCTGCTTGCCGGCCACCAGCCGCGCGAGGCGATCGGCGAAATCCTGCGCTTCATCCAGTTCCTCGCCGACGACGAAACGATCATCATCGATCGTGAGGTCGCGGCGTCCGAACGGGCCACCGGCTATCGCAACTTCGCGCTTGCCAACTACATG
This sequence comes from Mesorhizobium sp. M7A.F.Ca.US.002.01.1.1, assembly GCF_004022955.1. Classification (NCBI taxonomy): domain Bacteria; kingdom Pseudomonadati; phylum Pseudomonadota; class Alphaproteobacteria; order Hyphomicrobiales; family Phyllobacteriaceae; genus Mesorhizobium; species Mesorhizobium sp. M7A.F.Ca.US.002.01.1.1. Next base: position 11,774 of record NZ_RZQE01000139.1, read on the forward strand.
AAATCCTTCGGCAATCTCCACCACGCGCCGGAGCTGGCGCTGGGCGTCTACTTCCACCATTGCGCCATCGCAATGAGTTGCCGGCAACTGGCACTCGCCGGCCGCTTTCTCGCCAATGGCGGCAAGAACCCGGCGACCGGGCATTCCGTGGTGTCGGCCGAACGGGCACGCCGCATCGGCGCGATGATGCTGACCTGCGGTCACTATGATGGCTCCGGCGATTTCGCCTTCCGCGTCGGCATCCCCGGCAAGAGCGGCGTCGGCGGCGGCATATTGGGCATCGTGCCGGGCGTGGCGTCGCTTGCCGTCTGGTCGCCCGGCCTCAATGCCAACGGCAACTCCAAGCTGGGGTCGATCGCGCTGGAAAAGCTGGCCAGGATGATGAACTGGTCGATCTTCGCGCCGTGATGCATGTCGCCCAAAAGGTGCGGAGCGGTTTTGGGACAACGACATGCATAAAAATCAAGGAAGCGTTTTAGCCTTTCGCGATCCGGAATAGCGCCAGATAAGAAAATCCCGCACCGTCTTCGAGACGGCGCGGGATTTTTTGTCAACAAACTAGCTCAGGTGGCTGAAAGGCTTAGAAAAAGCCCTTCCGCTGCCACCATCCGCCGCGTTTCGGCTTGTCGTCGGTCTTGTCGTCGGTCTTGTCCTCGGCCTTGGCCGCGGGTTCTTCCGCTACGGTCGAAGACACCACCGGCTCGACCGGTGCATTCACCGCCGCCGGCTTGCGCCGCGACGGGCGGGCCTTCGGTGCCTTCTCGACAGCCGCTGCTTCGTCGGACGCCGTGGCCGGCGTCTCGACCGGTGCTTCCGCCTCGGCAGCCGGCTCTTCGGCGACGATTTCGGCTGCGGCCTTCTTCGGCTTGGCGGCACGGCGTGGCTTCTTCGGCTTCTCCATGCTCGGCGCGTCGTCATTGGCCGGAGCAAGCAC
>NZ_RZQE01000013.1:0-38136 GCF_004022955.1 Mesorhizobium sp. M7A.F.Ca.US.002.01.1.1
CCACTCGCCACCAGATAGTTCGTTCAGGTTTAATTCCGGCCCGCCGACCGCCTCGGCCACCCAATCGCGCAGCGTGGGAATTTTCGAGTTTTCGGAGAAGGTGCATTCAAACGCCGTCGCCACATGTTTCGGACAGCGCGACCACGTTTCCCGAGCCTCCGGCGACGCTTCGCTGCCCGGGCCGCCTGAATGGCTGGGAAACAGGTGAATGCGGTCCGTATCGACATCCAGTTCACGCAGCCAAACGACAACGGCATGCATCGAACTGCCGGACAGGCCGGGACCCTCGTCGACAACGGCGAAACGCGCCGATGGATTGTTCTTCCAAGCGGTGATCGACCGCGGATCGGCGTTGATGTGCCTGTGGAAAGGATGGCCGATCGGACGAACGCTGAATGGCGCAGGCGCGCCAATCGAGGCCGCCACCATAGCTGCGAGCCCAAGGCCAATGCTGCGGACACCGATAACGCATGTGTTCGCATCGAGCCCCGACTTCTGCGCCGCGTCCAAATAGCTTTCGGGATAAAGCGCATAATGCGCATAACCCTCAGCGGAGCCGGTCAGAACCTCGGCCTGACAGTCGAGCCCGGCCAGCAGCTTGAGAAGTCCCGGATCGATGCCACCGCCAACGTTGAAACCGCTTCGCCACGACTTCGCTACCTCGGCGGCAAGCCCGACCAGCAGCCTGGCGCCTTGCTGTTGCCGTGGCGAAAAAATGTCGATGCCGCAGGTTTCGAAATCGACGTCGGCAAGCGCCTGAACCAGCTCCGACACGCTGATGAACAGTCCGACCAATGCAGCATGGCGTCGGATGCCATGAGACATCCGATCAAGTCTTACGGCCATTTCGCCTGCTGCTTCGCGAAGCTGTTGTGCGTCCTGCGTCCGCTTGTGGTCGCCGTAGACGATCATCGATCGGTTTCCAATGCTTGCCGTGCGGGAACGCATCGTATGCGGCTTCGATCCATGCTGTCTCGCGCAATTTTTCGATGGGCGGAGGAACATTCCGGCAAGCTGATGGTTCGGCGCCAGGAACTTACCTTTGAACAACATAGGGTGGCGGTTTCGTGGGATCGAAAAAGGTTCGTGTTGGTATCGTTGGGGTCGGCAATTGCGCATCCTCCCTGGTGCAGGGCCTCTCGTTCTATCGTCACGCTAAAAGCAACGAACCAATCCCTGGGCTGATGCATGCCGACCTCGGCGGTTACCATGTCGACGACATCGAGATTGTCTGCGCATTCGATGTCGCCAAGAGCAAGGTTGGCCTCGACGTCGCGGAAGCGATCTACGCCGCCCCCAACAACACGTTCCGCTTTGCCGACGCCATGACAACCGGCGTTCGCGTCGAGCGCGGACCGACGCTGGACGGGATCGGCAAATATTTGCGCGACGAGATTGAAGAAGCTCCCGAGCCGGTTGCCAATGTCACCGAGATCCTGCGTGACAGCAGCGCTGACGTGCTGGTTTCCTACCTGCCGGTGGGTTCCGAGGAGGCGACCTGCTTCTATGCCGAATGCGCACTCGAGGCCGGCTGCGCCTTCGTCAATTGCATACCGGTCTTTATCGCCTCACGTCCGGAATGGCGACGGCGCTTTGAGCAGCGCGGGCTGCCGCTGGTCGGCGACGACATCAAGAGCCAGGTCGGCGCGACCATCGTGCATCGGTTGCTAGCCAATCTCTTCCGTGAACGCGGCGTACGCATCGACCGCACCTATCAACTGAATTTCGGCGGCAACACCGATTTTCTCAACATGCTGGAACGCGAGCGGCTGGAATCGAAGAAAATCTCCAAGACACAGTCCGTGGCCAGCCAGTTCGATGTTCCCCTGGAGCCGGGCAACATCCATGTCGGCCCGAGCGACCATGTGCCTTGGCTCACCGATCGCAAGTGGGCCTATATAAGGGTCGAAGGCACGACCTTCGGCGGCGTGCCGCTCAATGCCGAGCTCAAGCTGGAGGTCTGGGATTCGCCCAACTCGGCCGGCGTGGTGATCGATGCGGTACGCTGCGCCAAGCTGGCGCTCGATCGCGGCATAGCTGGCGCGCTGACCGGTCCCTGCAGCTATTTTATGAAGTCGCCTCCGGAACAGTTCACCGACGCCGAAGCGCGGCAGCGCACGCTCGCTTTTATCGCAGGCAAGGACGAGCCTTTGCTCGATGCCGCAGAATGACGACGACCTTCTTTCTGATCCGCCATGCGGCACACGAAAATGTCGGCTCCTATCTGGCAGGCCGTATGGACGGCGTTTGCCTCGGCGATGCCGGTAAGGCGCAGGCAACGCAGCTTGGCTGCCGCATGGCCCGGGAGCCCATCGTCGCGATCTTGTGCAGCCCGCGCGAGCGTACCCGAGAGACGGCGCTGCCAGTTGCGCTCGCCTGCGGTGTCGGAGAAATCGCGATCTGCGCCGAACTTGACGAGATCGACTTCGGCGACTGGTCGGGAAAGACTTTCGATGAACTGAATGGCGACGCCAGCTGGCGAGCCTGGAATGATCAGCGGCAAGTGGCAAGGACACCGAGTGGCGAGACCATGCACGATGTCCAGCAGCGCGTCGTCGCGGTGATGAATGCTGTCCACGAGCAGCATCCGAATCAGTGTGTCGCCCTGGTCAGCCACGCCGATGTGATCAAGGCCGCCGTCTGCAAGGTCCTTGGCTTGCCGGCCGGCGACTGCTTTCGCTTCGACATCGATCCCGCTTCGATCACGACGATCGTGTCGGGGGACTGGGGGGCGAAGCTGATCCGATTGAACGAAGTTGCCTGACGAGGATTTGCCGGATGCAGATGGTCATTTTCGGTCTTACCGTCACGTCTTCATGGGGCAACGGCCATGCCACCTTATGGAGGGGACTGATCCGAGCCCTCGCCCGGCGCGGCTGGTCCGTTACCTTCTTCGAACGCGACACGCCCTACTATGCCGGAGCGCGCGATCTTGATCGCCTGGACGGCGGCAACGTCGTGCTCTACCCGGACTGGGAGGACATCCGCCGGGTCGCGGAGCAAACAGTCAAGCAATCGGATGTCGTTATCGTCACCTCTTATTGTCCCGACGCCGTGGACGCCTCGCGGCTGGCGCAGCAGGCAGGCCGCGGACTGCGTGTGTTCTACGATCTGGACACTCCGGTCACGCTTGCCCGCATCGAACAAGGTGAGCGTCCACCCTATTTCGGCCCTGAGGGTCTTGCCGATTTCGACCTCGTCCTGAGTTACACCGGCGGCTCGGCGGTCGACGCGCTGAAGACGGTTCTGGGTGCGCGCCATGTGCTGCCGCTCTATGGGCACGTCGATCCCGACCAACACCGGCCGGCAGAGAAGCGGGCCGAATTCGCCGGTGATCTGTCCTATCTCGGGACCTACGCGGCGGATCGCCAGGCCGGCGTCGAAAAGCTTCTGGTCCGCACCGCCGCGCGTCTACCGGATCAACGCTTCATCATCGGCGGCGCACAGTATCCGCAGGAATTCCCGTGGGGCGACAACATCTTCTTCGTCAGGCATCTGCCACCGGCCGATCATCCGGCGTTTTTCTCATCCTCCCGACTGACGCTGAATGTCACCCGCGAGGCGATGGTGCAAAAAGGCTGGTGTCCTTCGGGCCGGTTGTTCGAAGCGGCGGCATGCGGGGTGCCGATCATAACCGACACCTGGCCTGGCCTGAGCAGCTTCTTCGAACCCGGCAGCGAGATCCTGCTGGCCCACGACACCGATGACGTGGTCGCGGCGCTCGCCTTGCCGGCAGATGAACTCGATGCCATCAAAACCCGTGCGCGCGAACGGGTTCTGGACGAACACACTTCTGCCCGGCGCGCGGCGGAGCTGGACCACATTCTAAACGACGCCTTTCAAAGATCTCCCCGCGAACCGATGATGGAAGCAGTCTGATGTTGGGCATTGTGCCCGCTGCCGGGCGCGGCAGCCGCATTCAACCGCTCGGCTTCTCGAAAGAGCTGCTGCCGGTAGGCAGTCGGATCGATGGACAGACGGAGCGTCCCTGCGCGGTGAGCGAGTACCTGGTGCGGCGGATGGTGCGCGCCGGCGTCGACAAGATCTGTTTCATCATCGGATCGGGCAAATCCGACATTCTCGAATATTACGCCGCCGGCTATGGTGACGCTGCCGCTCTGTTCGTGGTGCAGCCCAACCCTGTTGGACTTTGCGATGCGATTTTTCGGGCAGCGCCTCTCGTCGCGCCCGACGAGACGGTTTTGATTGGTTTGCCCGATACGATCTGGTTCCCCGAGGACGGCTTCTCCTGCCTGCCGGATAGTTCCCTATCGTTTCTGCTCTTCCCGGTGGACCGCCCGGAATTTTTCGATGCCGTGGTTCTCGACGAGGGAGATCGGGTGAAGGAAATTCAGGTCAAGCGGCAAGACGCTGCCACGAACTGGATCTGGGGGGCGTTCAAGATGCCGGGCCGGATCTTGCACCAACTCGCTGCACTCTGGCGTGAACGGGACCGGCGTGACGAATATATCGGCACCCTGATCAATGCCTATCTGGCTGCCGGCGGTGAAGCCTACGGTGTCAGGGCCGGAGTCTCCTACGTCGATGTCGGCACCTTCAACGGCTATCGCACGGCTCTTCGGCTGCTCGAAGAGGGCGTCGCATCCGAACAACGCCAAACCGCCATGCTTGTGGGTGGAGCACACCCGCATGTGCCTGTCGTTCCCGGCGAAGGAGCCTGACCATGCTGCATTCCCATGCCGAAATCCGCCGCCGTATCGATGCTCTCGGCCCATGGTTCCACAACATGGAACTGGCCGGTGTCGAAACCGCTCCCAACCATTTTCTCGGCAATTACCCGCTGATCAAATGGCGCAAATTCGCCGAGGCCATTCCCGCGGATCTGACAGGCAAGACGGTGTTGGATATCGGCTGCAATGCCGGCTTCTATTCCATCGAGATGAAACGGCGAGGTGCTGCCCGTGTCCTCGGCATTGATTTCGATGAGGCTTATCTGGCGCAGGCCCGCTTTGCCGCCGAGATCGCCAATTGCGAGATCGAATTCCAGAAACTGTCGGTCTACGACGTCGGCGCCCTGCGCGAAACATTCGATATCGTGCTGTTCATGGGGGTGCTTTATCACTTGCGCCACCCGTTGCTTGCGCTCGACCTTATCCGTGAGCATGTCGCCGGTGATCTGATGATCTTCCAGTCCATGCAGCGCGGCAGCACCGATCTTCCCGAGATGGAAGAGAACTATCATTTCTGGACGCATGACCTGTTCGACCGGCCGGAATTTCCCAAGCTCCATTTCATCGAGCACCGCTATGCCGACGACCCGACCAACTGGTGGATACCCAATCGAGCCTGCACCGAAGCGATGCTGCGCAGCGCCGGTTTCGAGATCGTTCTGCACCCTGAGCAGGAGGTCTATTTCTGCCGGGCCGCAGGCGACCCGGCCAGTGGCGGTCCCGTCTACCCCTCGAAAGGACAGCGCCATGGTTGAAGCCGCGATGATCTGGAACGAGCCCAACAACAAATCGCATTGGGATCCCGAGCTCGACCCCGACTGGAGCCGCTTCGCCAGGATGGCAATCCTGGCGGCGGACGCAATCGCATCTGAAAACCCGGCTTTGACCAAAGTGCTCGGTGGCATCTCGCCGATAGTCCCGGGATTCATCACCCGCATGAAGGAATTCGGCGTGCTGGATCATGTCGACGCCGTCGCCGTGCACGGCTTTCCGCTCGACTGGAACCTGTGGCAAATCCAGGAATGGCCGCAGAAGATCGGCGAGATCGCGACCGTCACCGACCTTCCCATCTGGGTCAGCGAAGTCGGCGTATCGACCTTCGGCGCCGAGGAAATCCAGGTCTGGGGGCTCAAGCGAACAGCTGAATTGCTGCTCGGCAATGCACCACGCGTCCAGTGGTACAGCCTCTACGATCTTCCGCGTGAATGGGAAGCAACGACGCGTCACCGCGAAGCCGAAGGCTCCTCTTATTACCGTCATTTCCATATGGGGCTGCTGCGCCAGGACGGCACGCCAAAGCCCGCGCTGGAGGAATTCCTGCGCTATACACCCGCAATGGGACTGGTGCAGTGGTTTCATTTCGAAGATCCGCGGCTGGACGACGCTGTCGCCTGGATGAAGCGGCTGGGTGTCACCAATATGCGTACCGGGCTTTCCTGGGCGGACAGTTTTCGGCCGAATGCGCTGGACTGGTTCGACCGGCAGATGGAAGCACTCGCCGATTTCGACGTGACGGTCACCTTCTGCTTCACACCTCAGCATCGCGGAATGATGCCCCACCACACCAGCCCGCCACTGGTGCCGGAGGAGTTCGCGGAATTCTGCTCAACCATGATCCGCCGCTATGCGCCTGGCATGACATCCGCCTCGCTCCCCACGCGGCGGGCCTCGGCCGCGTGAAATCGTCATGCTGCCCATGCATCAGATGCCGGACTGCGCAACACCACTGACAGGTGGGAATGCGGCGCAGGGCACCGGGACGCAACCGGCCGCGACACTCACCGTCCTCAATGTCGCCTACCCTCTCGCGCCCGTCGGACCCGACGCTGTCGGCGGTGCCGAACAGGTTCTGTCGATGCTCGATCGGGCGTTGGTTCACGCCGGCCATCGATCTATCGTCATTGCTTGCCGTGGCTCCAGCACGAGCGGCACGCTTGTGGAAATACCGGCCGAAAACGGCATGCTCGACGAGGCGGCGAAGCGCCGCGCGCAAGAGGCCCATCGCAAAGCGATCGCCGCTGCCCGCGCCCGATGGCCCATCGATGTGGTTCATCTGCACGGCATCGATTTCGACGCTTATCTGCCCGACGATGGTCCGACCTTGGTGACCCTCCACCTGCCGTTGGATTGGTATCCGGCCGCGGCATTGCGCCCGACGCGTGGCGACCTCTGGCTTCATGCGGTCTCGCCCAGCCAGCAGAAAACCGCGCCATCAGGCGCCAGGCTGACGGCACCGATTCCGAACGGCGTCGACATCCAAGCACTGAACCTGCCGCAGCCGAAGCGCGACTTTGCCCTGGTTCTGAGCCGGGTTTGCCCGGAGAAGGGCATTCACCTGGCGCTCGATGCAGCCAAACTAGCAGGCGTTCCGCTGGTCGTCGGCGGTAAGGTCTATCCCTACGAAACACATACGCGGTACTTTCGCGACGAGGTCCAATCTCGCCTCGATGGCCGCCGCCGCTTCCTTGGTCCGCTCGGCTTCACCGCCAAGCGACGCTTTCTCAACGCAGCGCGCTGTCTGGTCATTCCGAGCCTCGCAGCCGAGACCAGCTCGCTTGTGGCCATGGAGGCCCTCGCCTGCGGGACCCCGGTAGTCGCCTTTCCAAATGGTGCGCTTCCCGACGTCATAGAGCACGGCAGAACGGGCTTTCTCGTCGACACGGTCGACGAGATGGCCCAAGCCATTCTTGCGGCGCCCAGCTTGGATGCCGAGACATGCAGGGCCGAAGCGCGACGGCGATTTTCGCTGGAACGGATGATCTCGTCTTACATGGATGCCTATCAGGCGCTGGCACAGCTTGGCACTGGTCGCCGGCGCTTGGCTGCGACGCCGTGAGCAAAGCGGTGCTGCGCTGCGAAATCATCGGTGACCCCGCGCAGTTCGACGCCTTGACGCCGCACTGGTGGAAACTGTGGCAGCAGAGTCCCTCGGCGACGCCGTTTCAATCTCCCGCCTGGCTGGTGCCATGGTGGCACGCATTCGCACCCGGTGAACTGGCGACAGTCGCGGTCTGGCACGGCGGGGATCTGGTCGGGCTGGCGCCGTGTTACCTGGAGCATGGGACGGCTGGTTCGAAGCTGCTTCCGGTCGGCATTTCGCTCAGCGATTATCTGGACATCCTGGCTGTCCCTGGGATCGAAGCCGAGGTTGTCGGCGTTATCGCCGAGTCGATCTTCTCGATCGGGTGGGCGCAGTGGATCTTGTCGGACTTGCCGCAGGACAGCGTCGCCCTTGCGATGAAGCATCCCGAGATGGATCGGCCGACCGCCCATGCCGCCTGCCCCGTGCTCGCCATCGCCGGCGACGAAACGCTGGCAGGCTGCGTCCCCGCAAGACGCAGACGCCAGTTGCGTCGGGCGCGCCAGGCCGCATCAAGATGCGGCCGGATTGCGCTGTCATCGGCAAGCGGCAGTCCGCAAACCTTCCTCGATCAATTGATCCGCCTGCACAATGTGCGATGGGCCGAACACGGAGGGGGTGTGTTGGCCAACCCCGCCGTCGAGCAATTCCATCGGCTCTCGCTTCCCTTGCTCGATGCTCATGGTCTGGTGCGATGCTGGCTGCTCGCGATCGATGACAGGACCATCGGTGCCTATTACGGATTTTACCACCGCGGCCGTGCCTACGCTTATCTGGGTGGGTTCGACCCTGCTTATGCCGAGGAGAGCCCGGGCGCGATCCTGATTGGCCACGCAATCGTGGAGTCGATCCGCGAAGATGCGCGCGAGTTCGATTTCCTGCGCGGCCAGGAGGCCTACAAATATGGCTGGGGCGCCGCCGACAGGTGGACGATGCGCAGGGTCTGGACGCGGAGTTGACCCATGAGTGTAACCGCACCGAAAGGCGCCCAGCGCCGGACATCGGTCAGGCTGGCGGTTGAAGACTGCATGGCCGACGGCATTTGCGCCGAAGGTGTTCTCGTCAGGCTGGCGCTCCACCTGCCGCCCACAATTGGGGCAGCGGAATTGGCGGAGGTCGTGCTGAAAGTCCGTCCGGCGGATACCGGCGACGCGGCAAGATTGCGGAAGGTCGCCGGACTGCTGCGCTGCAAACCAGACGTCTTTGCCATGTTGCGAGCGACGGGCGGCGCCGTTCGCCATGAGCGCAATGAGGACGAGACGAATGCCGCTGTCGTCATGCGGCTGGCGTCCAGCTTCGATGCCGCGGCAGCGATTTCGGGAGCCGCGAGTGTCCAACTGGCATCCCTCGGCGATGAGGAAAGGCTCACAGCCACGACCAACGAAATCGTCGCATGGCTGGAAGCCCGAGAATTCACCGGAAGGGAACGGAGCATTCTCGACATCGGTTGCGGCATCGGCCGTTTCGAGCGTGCGCTGTGCAAATCCTTCAAGCGGATGGTCGGTATCGATATATCGTCGCGAATGATCTCCATCGCCTCAGAGCAATGCGCCGCACTCGGCAATGTCGAGTTACGACAAACCTCCGGTCTCGATCTGGCCGATTTCGACGATGCCAGTTTCGATTGCGTGCTGGCGGTCGACAGCTTTCCCTATCTGGTTCTGGCCGGCATGGCAGAGCGGCATTTCGAAGAAATTGCGCGCGTTCTGAAACGGCCGGGCTGGCTCGCCTTGCTGAACTATTCCTATCGCGGATCGCTTTTCTCAGACCGCGACGATATCGGCCGTCTGGCGCAAGCTCATCAATTGCGGGTCCTCATCGACGGTGAGAAGCCGTTTCGATCATGGGATGGCAACGCTTTTTTGCTCGCTCGGTGAGACGGAACATTACAGCACGATGCCAGTTCGGACGTCGAGCAAAGGGCACCAACGAGTGTCCTCGATTCGAAGGAGGAGCGCGGGCTGGACGGCAATCGGATCAAGTCCGAAGGATTACGCCGCTAATCGATTGCCGAAGGACTGAACGCCACCGCGCGGGCCTGTGGTCCGCGGGGCGACCAAGGAGCAAGGAAATAAACCTGTGCAAGGGTCCGCCGGTCAGCTTCTCGGCGGTGGACACAGGCTTGTAATGCCGGGCGCTTATCACCACACTACGATCAAGGGACCGCTATCAAGAGAATGTGATGTCTCGTTCGAGCGACGATACCGCGGATCCGCATGTCGAGATGGCGGTGGATCGGGAGATTGCCTCCCTGCTGGCAGCCATAGAGCAGGAAAAGATTCCGGACCGCCTCACCAAGCTGGCGATCGAATTGCAGAACGCGCTCGTCGAGAAGCGTCGGCGCGACGCGAACAATTGACTATCTGCGGCTGTCGACCTCGACGTCGAGCTGACCGTCCGACAGCTGGTTTCTCCTCTCCATCAATGTCTCCAGCGAACTCTCCCCTAGGAGTTCAAGGATGTTGGCGCGCGCACGGTTCAGGCGGCTTTTGACCGTCCCGACCGCGCAACCGCATATGTCGGCGGTTTCCTCGTAGCTCACTCCCAAAACGCCGATCAGCATCAGCACCTCGCGTTGGTGTTCAGGCAGTCTTTGAATGGCGCCGTGAACTTCCCTGCTCTGAACGGTCCATTCCTGGGTGGCTTCCGAAATTGGTCTCGAAGAGGCGCAGTCGAGCAGGCCTGGCGCCTCCCGGGCAGCGATCTTGACCCGGGTATAATAGGTGTTGCGCATGATGGTGAAGAGCCACGACTTCATTCGCGTACCGGGTTCGAACTTGTCGATGTTGGCGAGACCCTTGGTCAGTGTCTCCTGCACGAGATCGTCAGCATCGTCGGGGACGCGGCAGAAGGTGCGGGCGAATGCCCGCAGGGCGGGTATCAGGTCAACGATGGAAACTTCATTGGTTTCCTGGTCGGCCAAAAGGCAGCCTCCGGATGACAATGGTCCAGCTCCCAGCAGAAAGAGTGTGTGAACGCAGCCTCAGCTAAATGCATGGAAGTTTGGTTCGTTCCTCTTGCTGGAGACAACTCTTCATAATTCTTCGCGGGCGGAGATATCTGTCATGCGATCGACGCATACCATCGCCGCAGCAGTGACGCCTCCTTCGACAGTGGTATCTACAGCGTCCGCTTTTTTACGGGAACAAAGCCGTTCACCGGCAGTTTGATGGCTTGCCACTTCAACCTTCCAGTATCGATCGAGGACCTGTCATGGCCAAATCCGCTCGCCCCTCCGCTCGCCAATCGGCAAGTGGACTGGATCAGAATAGCGCGCGCGGAAATGGCGGCGAGTTGCACCAGATCGCGGAAGACGACACGCCTGTCCTTACCACGGCGCTCGGAACGCCTGTCTCCGACGACCAAAACACATTGCGGATCGGTGAACGCGGACCATCGCTGATCGAAGACTTTCACTTTCGCGAGAAGATTTTCCACTTCGACCACGAACGCATCCCGGAACGGGTCGTCCATGCCCGCGGCTATGGCGCGCATGGTCATTTCGAGACCTACGACTCACTGGCCAAATACACACGTGCCGACATTTTCCAGCGAGCTGGTGAAAAGACGCCGGCATTCGTTCGTTTCTCGACGGTTGCCGGCAACAAGGGCTCGTTCGATCTCGCCCGCGACGTGCGCGGCTTTGCGGTCAAGCTCTACACCAAGGAAGGCAATTGGGATTTGGTCGGCAACAACATTCCAGTCTTCTTCATCCAGGACGCCATCAAGTTTCCCGATCTGATCCACGCCGCCAAACAGGAGCCCGACCGTGCTTTTCCGCAGGCACAGACGGCGCACGACAATTTCTGGGACTTCATCAGCCTGATGCCGGAATCGATGCACATGGTCATGTGGATCATGTCGGATCGCGCCATCCCGCGTTCCTTCCGCTTCATGCAAGGCTTTGGTGTGCACACGTTCCGCCTCGTCAACGCCAAGGACGAATCCACCTTCGTCAAGTTCATCTGGAAACCCAAGCTCGGCATGCAATCGGTGGTCTGGAACGAGGCGGTCAAGATCAACGGCGCCGATCCCGACTTCCATCGCCGCGATCTGTGGGAGGCCATACAGGCCGGCAATTTCCCGGAATGGGAGTTGACGGTGCAACTGTTCGATCAGGCGTTTGCCGACAGTTTTGACTTCGATATCCTGGACGCAACGAAGATCATTCCCGAAGAGGTTCTCGAACCAATTCCGGTCGGTCGGCTGGTGCTCGACCGGATGCCGGATAATTTCTTCGCCGAGACCGAGCAGGTTGCATTCATGACGCAGAATGTGCCGCCCGGAATCGATTTCTCCAACGATCCGCTTCTGCAGGGCCGCAACTTCTCCTATCTCGATACCCAATTGAAGCGGCTGGGCAGCCCGAACTTTACCCATCTGCCGATCAATGCACCGAAGTGCCCGTTCGCCCATTTTCAACAGGACGGGCACATGGCCATGCGCAATCCGGCCGGTCGCGCCAACTATGAACCTAACTCATGGGGACTGGGACCGCGCGAGGATCCGCAGCGTGGCTTCCGTTCTTTCTCCGATGCCGAACAAGGGCAGAAAGTACGTCTGCGCGCGGAGAGCTTCGCCGATCACTACAGCCAGGCCCGGCAATTCTTCAACAGCCAGACACCACCGGAGCAGCGTCACATCGCGATGGCGCTGACGTTTGAACTGAGCAAGGTCCAGGCACCGGCGATCCGCGAACGCATGGTTTCGCATTTGTTGAACATCGATGAAACGCTGGCGACCACGGTCGCCGACAAGCTCGGCATCCGTGACATGCCCGAACCTGCCGAAGCCGCCGTTCCACCGCGCGATGACTTGCCGCCGTCGCCGGCGCTCAGCATCATCCAAAACGGGCCCGACAGTTTCGAAGGCCGCAAAGTCGGTGTCATGCTCAGCGATGGAGCCGATGTCGCGCTGTTCGAGGAACTTCGTTCCGCCATCGAAGCGGAAGGCGCGGTGATGGAGGTGGTTGCGCCCAAGGTGGGCGGCGTCGAAGCCGCCGACGGCACCCACATCGAGGCAAGGCACATGATCGACGGCGGTCCATCCGTTTTGTTCGACGCGGTGGTGCTGCTCCTCTCCGAGGCGGGCGCCGAGCTACTGGTCACGGAGGCCGCTGCGAAGGATTTCGTGTCTGATGCGTTTGCGCATTGCAAGTTCATCGGCTTCACCTCCGGGGCCGAGCCGCTCCTGATCAAAGCAGGCGTCGCTCCCGATGCCGATGAGGGGCTGAGGCGGCTGGATTCGGCAGCTTCGGTAGCTGCGTTTGTGCAGTCATGCCGCAAACTGCGGCTCTGGGCGCGGGAGGCGGCTGTCAAACTTTGATGCGATGGCGTCAGCTGTTTCCGTTGGCGCACCCGCACTCTTTGGTTTGCCGCCAACCCTAGCCGGCACCGCGGTCTACGAGCGATCTTCCTTGCTGGACGCTTGTCGCCGCTGCTTCTCCAGGACCTCGTCGGTCCCAACCAGCTTCTTTGCTCCGCCTGAAATGGTCGTGGACACCACCGAAGGCGGATCGCTCGCCGGAAAGGAATCCTCCAACCCCGCCTGCAGTTGGTCCTCGAGCGTGCGTGGTTCTTCGGACCGGCCGGGCGTTCTGCGCGTGTCGATCTTCTCCAGCGACTGTTTCTTTTTCGGCGAATCGTTAGCGTTCCGGACCAGGGCGTAAAGCTGCTCGATCGCGAGTTCCTTGATCGTTTCGAAATCGGCCCGATCGTCCTTGGCAGCCTCGATTTGATCAACCATGGCTTTCTCGAAGCGGTCGAGGCTGTCGCCTCCGCAGGCATGGGAAAGGCGCAACAGGGCTTCGTTCAGCATCAACGGAGCGAAATGTGCTGAAGCTTCAAGCCTGAGCTGCCTTAAACGGTCCGGAGTTGCGGCCTGCAACTTTGACATGGACAACCTCCTTTCTCCCACAAGCGTCTCAACGGGATTTGACCGCCGATGTTCCACCGTGCCTGAACATCTGTCATGCCATGCGAGCTACAAGAACCAGCTTGCCACCAATCCCGCCGACGCCGCAAAAATCGCCAAGGTCGTCACGCCGCCCAGGATGTTCGTGCTTGTGCTGTTGACCTTGTCGCCCATGATCTTGCGATTGTTGGTCATGATGAGGATGAGAAGCAGCAGCGGCGGCGTTGAAAATCCTTGCACGATGCCGGACCAGACGAGAGCTTTCATCGGGTTGAAGCCGAAGAAATTGAGACCCACCGCCACCAGCGTTATGACCCCGATCGCGATGTAGAATTTGGGAGCCTGCCGGGGTTTGGCATGCAGGCTATTCTTCCATCCCATCGCCTGGGCGAAATCGAAAGCAGCGCCAGCGGTCATGATCGGCACGGCCAGGAAGCCGACGCCAATTACACCGGCCGCAAAGAGAATGCCGGCAGCGTCGCCGGCAAGCGGCCGCAGCGCTTCGGCCGCCTGTGCCGCTGTCTCGATCTGCGTGTGTCCGGCCTTGTAGAGCGTCGACCCGGTCGAAAGGATGATAAAATACATGATCAGATTGGAGAACGTCATGCCGATCAGGATATCGCGGCGGGATCGGCGCAGTTCACCCTCGGTGGCGCCTTTGCGCTCTTCGAGGCTCGTTCGACCCTTGGCGATCTCCTCCTCCACCTCCTGATTGGACTGCCACGTGTAAAGGTATGCGGAGAGAGTGGTCCCGACGATGGCGACGAGGATGGACAGGTACTCTCGGCTGAACTCGATTTGTGGCAACAGCGTGCCACGCAGGACGGAAGCGGCATCCGGTTTGGCAAGTACCGCGGAGACCACATAGGCAAGCAGAGCCAGAGCCAGCCACCGGAACACATTTCGGATCAATTTGTACGATCCGAGCACCTGCAGGGCAAAAATGACGACCGCAACGGCAGTGACGACCAACGGAGCAGGCAGCGGAACGAACAGCACAATAGCCGCCGACATGGCGCCAAGGTCGGCGGCTGCCTCGATCGTGTTGCCGATCAGCACGCCCACCAGCACGGACCATAGCAGCCAACGCGGATAGAAGTCCGATATGACCTGGAAAAGCCCGCGACCCGAAACCTGGCCAAGTTTGGATGAAAGGTAGACGACGAGATACATCATCGGCAGCGTGACAGGTGCCGTCCACAGCAGGTCGGGGCCGAACCGCGCTCCGGCGCTGGCGTAGGTACCGATGGCCGAGCAGTCGTCATCGGCCGCGCCGGTGATCAGGCCAAGCCCAAGCGCCCGAACGACGTCGCCCCCTTTTCGCCTGCTTTCCCTTTGGCCAGCATTCTCAGGCGGCTTGTTCATTGAAGGCGCGTCTTTACCGAGGCCACGCAAGAAATCATGACGAACATTCCAATCGGATGGCGATGAAGCGTTGCAGCTGCATTGAGATCGAGGTTCGAACCTCCGGTCAGGTTTTTTGTTCCTGGACACGGTCCCGGCCCGCGACGGCGGCGGAGCCGAACGTCAAAGCGAATGCTCCGTCCCCCTGAAGAAGACAATGCTTGTGTCGAAGCCAATCCTTCAGGCGACGTGGCACAAAAGCTATTTCTTGAAGTCAGCGGCTCGTACTGCCGCCGATCACCATCCGCACGCCGAGGCCGATGATGAGACAGCCGGCGAGCCGCTGCTGCCAAAGCCTTGCGCGAGGGTGCCGCATGACCCATGCGCCGACCGCGCCCGATGCCAAGGCGTAGGCTCCCAGCACCAGCACACCGGTTATCTTCTGTGTTGCGCCGAGCAGCACCAGTTGCAACGTGACGGAGCCCCTATGCGGGTCGACAAATTGCGGCAGGAACGCAACCATGAACATCAAAGGCCAGGGATTGCTCAGATTGGCGATCATTCCTTCCCGGGCGGCGGCGAGCGGCCGCAGGGCCTTGATGTCACCTGTGGGAATGGTTGCCGAGGCTGAAAGCAGCAGCCGGAAACCCAGCCACATGATATAGGCCGCCCCGGCCCATCGAAGCAGATTGAACGCCACCGGCGAGGCGTGGACAAGCGAAGACAGGCCGAATGCAATCAGCGGAAGCTGCACCAGTCCGGCGCCCAGCGTCATGCCGAGTACCGTGAACAACGCCACGCCGCGCCCGTGTCCGATGCCGCGGGCCATCACCAGCATGCTGTCGGGGCCTGGCGGCACCTGCATCAGAATGACGGTTCCGACAAAAGCTGTCCACAATGAGAGGTCGATGGGGCATCTCCTTTCGCGCCGCCGATGACATCAAAGGGGCCAGCCGTCACCGGGTTCCGGCGGCAAATGAAAATGTCCATCGCGAAGAACCAGCCTGATGGAACGCGGTGCAGTCCTGGAAGTTGAAAAGCCAGAGCCGTTCCTGAACCGGTTTTGGAGGCCTGATCCGTGCATGAACCGATAAACGCCTTCCCGCTCCCGCTGGATACGTCTCCGATGGAGGCCAGGCTTGCCGATGCAATCCCAAGGGATGGGAACCGCTGGCAGTACGAGCCTAAATGGGACGGATTCCGCTGCCTTGCTTTCAAGAGCGACGACACCGTTGACCTGCGCGCCAAATCCGGCAAGCCGCTCGGCCGCTATTTTCCGGAAATCACGGAGATCCTGCGTGACCTCAAGCGCGGGCATTTCGTCATCGACGGCGAGATTGTCATCGAGGTGGACGGTGAGCTTTCCTTCGAGGCGCTGCAGATGCGTCTTCACCCGGCACAAAGCAGAATCCGCAAACTGAGTTCGCAGACGCCTGCCAGTCTGATCCTCTTCGACATGCTTGCCAGGCCGGGCGGCGAGGTCATCACGGGCAAACCACTTGTCGAAAGGCGGCGAGCGATCGAGGACTTCGTGACCTCCTCGAACAGTCCGGATCTTCGCCTGTCGAAGTGCACTTATGATGCAGCGACGGCGGCTCGATGGCTGAACGGGGCCGGCCATGCATCGACCGACGGCATCGTGGCCAAAGTGCTCGACGAGCATTATCTGTGCGGCGAACGTGCGATGGTGAAGGTAAAGCCGAGGCGCACCGCCGATTGCGTTGTCGGCGGTTTCCGCTATCTCGCGGGTAGCCGTGAGGTCGGCTCACTGCTCCTCGGCCTCTACAATGACGACGGCAAGCTCGATCACGTCGGCTTCACGTCGACCATCGCCAGGACCGACAGAGGAGCGCTCACGCGCCGGCTGGAAGGGCTGCGGTCAGAGCCCGGATTCACTGGCAAGGCGCCCGGCGGCCCGAGCCGCTGGAGCACGGAGCGCAGCGGACAATGGGAGCCTTTGGAACCTGAACTGGTGGTGGAGGTCCGCTTCGACCACGTCACCGGCAATCGGTTTCGCCATGGCACCAAACTGCTGCGCTGGCGCCCCGACAAGGCGCCACGGCAATGCACGTTCGAGCAGATCGAATAGACCGCCCCAGGGAGATCGCCCCAGAAACCTGTCACGATTTATTGCGACGAAGGAACCAACTCGGGATTCACCGGTTCGGACACCATCCACCCGGAGCTACCCTGACATGCCGAATGCAGCAGAAATTCTGATCGACACACTCGTCGCCTGGAACGTGGAGGTGGTGTTCGGCTTGCCGGGAGACGGCATAAACGGCGTCATGGAAGCGTTGCGGACGCGGCGCGACAAAATTGCCTTCGTTCAGGTCCGGCATGAAGAGTCGGCTGCCTTCATGGCATGTGCATATGCCAAGTGGACAGGAAAGCTGGGCGTGTGCCTCGCGACGTCCGGCCCCGGCGGAACACATCTTCTGACCGGCCTCTATGACGCCAAGCTCGACCAGGCTCCAGTGCTGGCGATTACGGGCATGCAGTTCCACGATCTGATCGAGACGTTCACGCAACAGGATGTCGATCTGACGCGCGTGTTCAACGATGTCTCCGTTTATAACGCCCATGTTGCCGACGCCGCGCATATGGAAAACGTCGCCAGCCTTGCCTGTCGAACCGCGCTGGCGCGCAAGGGCGTCGCCCATCTTTCGATTGCCAGCGACATCCAGGAGCAGGAGCGTGATCCGTCGAAGCGCTCCAAGCGCAATCGCCCGGCGCACACGCCGCAGGATATGTTCGCCGGTCACAGCGTACCGCTGGACGTTGAGCTCGACAAAGCCGCCGCCATTCTCAATGACGCTTCGCGGGTTGCGATCCTGGCCGGACGCGGCGCCATCGGCGCGGCAGCCGAACTCGAATATACGGCGCGCCTGCTGCAGGCGCCTGTCGCGAAGGCCTTGCTGGGCAAGGCGGTGCTGCCGGACGATCATCCCTACACCACCGGCGGGATCGGTATTCTTGGAACCCTGGCTTCGCAAGAAGCGATGGAGAGTTGTGACGCGGTGCTGATTATCGGTTCGACCTTTCCCTACATCGAATACTACCCGAAGCCCGGACAGGCCCGTGGCGTCCAGATCGACTGCGATGCGCAACGGATCGGCTTGCGCTTTCCAGTCGAGGCCGGCCTTGTCGGCGACGCGGCAGAGACATTGCGCGCGCTCAACCGGCGCCTGACGCAAAAGCCCTCGGATGAATTCCTGCGCCGTTCCCAGGAGACCATGAGAAAATGGCGCGAGATGATGCGGCAGTCGGAAGACATGCAGGCGCAACCATTGAAGCCACAAGCGATTGCCCGGGCTTTCGGACAAAGATTGGCCGACGACACAGTGCTGGCCACGGATTCCGGTCAGAATACGGAGCTGGCCGCCCGCCATGTCGATCTTCGCAGCGGCCAGGCATTCGGGGTGTCCGGATCGCTGGCGTCGATGGCGTGCGGTCTGGCCTACGCCATCGCTGCCGGCATAGCTTTTCCCGGTCGACCGATTGCCGCTATCGTCGGCGATGGCGGCTTTGCCATGCAGCTCGGCGAATTCTCGACGGCGGTGCGCTACAAGATCCCGCTCAAGGTTCTGGTGATCAAGAACAACATGCTCAATCAGATCGCCTGGGAGCAGATGATGTTTCTGGGCAACCCGCAATTCGGTTGCGAATTGCAGCCGATCGATTTTGCCAAGGCGGCAGAAGCAATGGGCGCAAAGGGTTTTCGCATCGAGCGGGCCGATCAGATCGAGACGGTTCTCGACCAGGCTTTCGCCACGCAAGGCCCTGTCGTGATCGAAGCGCTGGTAGATGCCTATGAGCCGCTGATGCCGCCCAAAATGCCGGCAGACTACGCCAAGAACTTCCGCCAGGCCCTGCCGCGGACGCCGGGACACGAACGCATAGAAGAAAATATCGCCCGTGAGCCGGCGAAATCGATGATGGATGCCTAGAGGCGGCGCAGGGAGGTGGAACAGCGCGCCTCAGTGGCTTCATTCTGAATCTTTCCAGATGAACCCGCGCTCTTCCGGATGACGGATGCGGATCATGAGCTTCGACGCGCTCTTTTCGACCTCGATTTGCTATGGCAACGGCGCTCCGCAGGCTGGTTGGACTCTGGCGCTACCCATCACATTGCCACTGGCGGCAATCCTTTTGCTGTATGTTGCCGGCGCTGGCCGGCTGTGGCGACGGAGCGGACGTGGACGTCGCTTGCGATCGCGGCAGGCCTTGCTGTTTGCTGCCGGCTGGTCCGTCCTGGCGTTCGCCCTTGTAAGCCCGATCCATGCATTGGGCGAACATGTGTTTGCGGCGCACATGATCGAGCACGAATTGCTGATGGCGGTCGCAGCGCCTCTGCTGGTTGCCTCCCGCCCGACGGCGGCGATGATGTGGGCCCTGCCGGTACAGCTGCGCCAGATATTCGGAGCGGCCGGACATGCAAATGCGCTTCGGGCGGTCTGGGCGTTCATCAGCCGTCCTGTGGTCGCGACCGTCCTGCACGGAGCCGCGATATGGATCTGGCATGTCCCGGCGCTGTTCGAGGCTGCCCTCCAGCAGGGCTTCCTGCATTATGCCCAGCACGCGAGTTTCCTCGGTAGCGGGCTTTTGTTCTGGTGGGTGCTGCTGCCTCGCCTTGGCCGCGAGCAGGCTTGCGGCAATGCCGTGATGCATCTTTTCTTCACCTCCCTCCACACCGGGCTGCTCGGGGTGTTGCTCGTCGTCTCGCCCAGGCTGTGGTATCCGGATAATGCGATCGGCTCGGATTTATGGGGGCTCAACCCGCTCGAGGACCAGCAACTTGCAGGCTTGATCATGTGGATTCCCGCCGGCCTGATCTATGGCGGGGCCGCACTGCTCCTGGTCGCTCTCTGGATTCAAACGAGCGGTCGGCGGCAACAGGCTTTCCAGCAGTTGCGCATCGTCTAACCCGCACCGCTTCGCGTCGGTTTTCAGCCGGGGGGTGTTGCCAAGCATCCTTTTTCAGTCAGCCGCGTTATGGCCTTGGCAACGATGGTGGATCCTTCATGGCGAGGTGCATGAGTCCGTTGGCCAGCTCTCGCAGGCTGACACGACCGCGAATGTCGCTTGCCCCCACATGTCCTAGGCAAATCTTGCCTGGCACCGTTCAGGGAACGGCCGCGCAACGGCGTTTGAGGGCGATCAGCGCAGCGCCGATATTGGCCTTGGCAGGATGCGGCGACAAGCAATCGGCCCTCCATGCACACGGTGCGAATGCCCGGAGAATCCTTGATCTGATCTGGTCTTTCAGCGCAATCGCAGTGGCCACGTGGCTGCTTGTCATGTTGATCCTGGCGGCAGCGCTTTTGCGTCGTCGCCTGTCCGAGACAACGCGCTCGCCGCTCGAGATCGATTCTCGTCAGGAGCGCCGATTTGCTCGCGTTGTCGGCAGCGCCATTGCGTTGACCGTTCTGGTGCTCGTCATGATGACGATAGCGAGTTTTTTCGCCGGCAAATCCATTGCTTCGCTGAGCGGAACGGAAACGCTTGCCGTGCGCATCACCGGGCACCAATGGTGGTGGGAGGTCCGGTATCCCGGAGATGATCGGTCCCAATCGATCGTCACGGCAAATGAAATCCATGTCCCGGTTGGCGAACCGGTCAAGGTCGAACTCGATTCGCTCGATGTCATTCATAGCTTCTGGGTGCCGAATCTTGCCGGCAAGCGCGATCTCATTCCGGGCCGGCCGAGTGAGCTCACACTCGTCGCCGATAAGCCCGGCATCTATCGTGGCCAGTGTGCCGAATTCTGCGGCTATCAGCACGCCCATATGGCCATCACCGTCATCGCGGAAAGCCGCGAAGCGTTCGAAGCATGGCAATCCAGGCAAAACGCCGTCGCATCCGCGCCTGGCGGCGACGAAGAGCGCCGCGGCCAACAGGCATTTCTGTCCACCGGCTGTGCGCTCTGCCACACGATAAGAGGCACGCCTGCCAGCGGAACGGTGGGACCTGACCTAACTCATCTCGCCAGCCGACGCGCACTGGCCGCGGATACGCTCGCCATGACCCCTGGCGCGCTCGCCGCTTGGATCGCCGATCCACAGTCGATAAAGCCCGGCGCCAAGATGCCGCGCATTGCCCTTAGCGCCGACGATCTCAACGCGGTCGTCACCTATCTCGGAAGCCTCGAATGAGTGGCCTTGCGGGAAAGCTGGCCGAGCACACTCAGGAGGCCCTGAAAGGCATCCGTGACACCGGTCTCGAAGAGGTGAGACTGCGCGCCTTTCTGGCGCATGCCTGGCGAACGCCGAAAGGCTTCTACGGCTGGCTGGTCACGGTCGATCACAAGCTGATCGGACGGCGCTATATCGTGACGGCTTTCCTGTTTCTCATCCTTGCGGGTCTGTCAGCGCTCGCCATGCGCTTCCAGCTTGCCCAGCCTGAGGCCGGCCATATCGGTCCCGATCTCTACAACCAGCTGTTCACCATGCACGGCACGACGATGATGTTTCTGTTTGCCGTGCCGGTGATGGAAGCTTTCGCCATTTACCTGGTGCCGCTGATGATCGGCACTCGCAATGTCGCCTTTCCGCGGCTCAATGCATTCAGCTACTGGGTCTATCTTTCCGGCGGGCTGATGATCTGGATCGCCTTCGCCTTCGAAACCGGTGCGGATGCCGGCTGGTTTTCCTATGTGCCGCTCGCCGGACCCGAATATGGCATCGGCAAGCGCCCCGATTTCTGGGCGCAGATGGTGACCTACACCGAAGTGTCCGCCCTCGCGGTAGCGGTCGAGATCATCGCGACAGTTTTCAAACAACGTGCCCCCGGCATGTCGCTCGACCGCATCCCGCTCTATGTCTGGTCCGTCCTCGTTACGGCTTTCGTCATCCTGTTCGCCATGCCGGCCGTGATGGTCTCGAGCACAATGCTGATCCTCGACCGCCTGGTCGGCACAAAATTTTTCGACCCCGCAGCAGGCGGCGATGCACTGCTGTGGCAGCATCTGTTCTGGTTCTTCGGCCATCCCGAGGTCTATATCATCTTCATTCCGGCGACCGGCTTCGTTTCCGCGATCCTGCCGACCTTCGTTCGCCGCCCGGTGTTCGGCTATCTCGGGATCGTGCTGTCGTTGATCGCGATCGGTTTTCTTTCCTTCGGCCTGTGGGTGCACCACATGTTCGCTACCGGCCTGCCGCAACTCGGCGAGAGCTTCTTCACCGCTTCCTCGATGATGATCGCCATTCCGAGCGGCGTTCAGATCTTCTGCTGGATTGCGACGATCTGGGGCGGCCGGCCGATCTTCGCCACGCCCATGCTTTTCGTTCTCGGCTTCATCTTCACCTTTGTGATCGGCGGCCTGACCGGCGTCATGGTCGCCTCGGTGCCGCTCGACCTGCAGGTGCACGACACCTATTTCGTGGTTGCCCATTTCCATTATGTGCTGGTCGGGGGCGCCGTCTTCCCCCTGCTCGGCGCCGTTTATTACTGGTTTCCCAAGATCACCGGACGCATGCTGTCCGAGAGGCTCGGCCGCTGGAATTTCTGGCTGGTCTTCCTCGGGTTCAATCTCACCTTCTTCCCCATGCATATTCTCGGTCTGCAAGGCATGCCGCGCCGCGTTTATACGTATCCGCCGGCGAGCGGCTGGGGAGAGATGAACCTCTTCATCAGCCTCTCTTCGCTGGTGGTGTTCGCGGGCTTCGCGCTTTTCTTCCTGAATCTCTTTCTCAGCCTCCGCAACGGCCGCATTGCAGGAGACAATCCCTGGGGCGCGAGCACGCTCGAATGGGCGACGACGTCGCCGCCGCCCTCCTACGATTTTTCGCGGCTGCCCGTGGTAACTCACCGCGAACCGCTTTGGGCCGAGCCCGATGTGCTCCCAGTGGTCGAAGGTCTGCGTGTCGACGCCCGCGAGGTGCTCGCCGGCACGGTCGCCGATGCGATGCCGCAAGTAAGGGTACCATCGGCTGACAACTCGATCTGGCCGTTGCTGTCGGCCATCGCAGTCGGCGGCGCATTTCTCGGTTCGATATACACGCCGTGGGCGGTGGTCTGGGGAGCGATCCCGGTTTCGATCGGCTTCATCTGCTGGTTCTGGCCGAAAGGCGAACCGGAGGACGAGGAATGAGGCACCGCCCCGTCGCCGACGTCAGTCACCTGCCCACATACGATTTCGGGTCAGCGAGCCCGATGTGGTGGGGAACCCTTGCCTTCATTGCCCTCGAGGCAACCGGTTTTGCCTTGGCGATAGGCACTTACTTCTATCTGGCCGTGCTGGCCCGGCATTGGCCCATTGGGGCCCCTGCGCCAGATCTGCTGCCGGGGACGGCAGTACTGGTTATTCTGGTTGCGAGCGTCGTGCCCAACCACATGATCGAAGTTTGGGCACGTCGCCAGGACCTGGCGAAAGTTCGCCTTGGCATGGTCGTCATGTCGATCGTCGGCATTCTTCCGCTGATCGTTCGCATCTGGGAATTTCCGGCTCTGCGGATTTCCTGGGATCAGAACGCTTACGGATCGATCGTCTGGTTCCTGCTCGGGCTGCATACGACGCATCTCCTTACCGATGTCGGCGACACGATCGTCCTGGCGGTTCTCATGTTCACGCAAAAAGGCAAGGCAGGCCGCCGCTTCAGCGACGTCTCGGACAACGCCTTCTACTGGGACTTCGTCGTCGTCTCATGGGTCGTGCTCTATCTTGTTATCTATTGGGCTCCGAGGATGTGAGATGCAGGCGATCCGTACCGGCGTTTCCTGGGCAGGCCTGGTCAGCGGACCAGTTGCGTGGGCAATAACGCTGCAGCTCGATTATTCGATTGCATCCTGGCAATGCCATGCCGGCTTTCGTCCCACTGCCTTGTTCTCGTTGACAGGCGCCGCGGTCGCCCTGGCAGGCGCGCTGCTGTCGTGGCACGCCGTTCATGACCGCGGACATGGTACGGTTCCGCCCCGGAAGGCGCGCACGCGCGCATTCCTTGCCAGGACTTCCGTGGGCATCGGGGCGCTGTTCACGCTCATCTTGCTGGCGCAGCTGATGGCAGGGCTGATCTTCAGCGGGTGCGAACTGTGACGAGGTCAAAGACCCGGAGATTGGCCGTCCGCCGGTGCGCGCCTTGGCCTGGCGCGGGCATTCCATTCCCGGCCGTCACCTCCCGGGCGGTCGCGCTGGTCTTGGCATCGTTGGCGCTTTGCACTGAGCTGCGGGCGAGCGAAATCCAGAAGGGTGAATACCTTACCCGAGCGGCCGACTGCATCGGCTGCCACACGTCCAATCCGAGCCGCCCGTTCGCTGGAGGCTATCGCGTGCCGACACCCTTCGGCGACGTATACTCGACCAACATCACACCTGATCCTGACACGGGCATTGGACGCTACTCCGCGGACGAGTTCGTGCGGGCCGTGCGGAAAGGTATCAGGCGCGACGGAGCCGATCTCTATCCCGCCATGCCCTATGACAGCTTCGCCGCGATGAGCCGCGAGGACGTGCTTGCGATCCGGACCTACCTCCTGGCGCAGCCGCCGATCTCGCAGCCGCAGCCGCGAAACATCCTGCCTTTTCCATTCAACCAGCGCTGGACAGTTGCGCTGTGGAAGCTCGCGAACCTGCATACCGGCAGTTTCACGCCCGATCGGAACCGGACCGCCGCATGGAACAGGGGAGCCTACCTGGTCGAGGTGCTCGGCCACTGCGGTGCCTGCCACACGCCAAGGAATGCGACGTTCGGCATGGATGAAGACCACAAGCTTGCCGGCGGCACCGCCGGCATCTGGCAGGCCTTCAACATTACCAGCGACAAGATCGCAGGCGTCGGCGACTGGAGCAACGAAGAGCTGTCTCGATTTCTCAAAACCGGCGCAGTGCCCGGGAAGGCTTATGCCGGCGGGCCGATGGCGGAAACGGTCATGAACAGCCTGCAACATCTTTCCGATGACGATATCCAGGCCATCGTCGCTTATCTCAGGGACGTGCCCGCCCAATCGGGAGACGAAAAGCAGCCGCGTTTCTCATGGGGTAACGCGGCCACGGTCGACGGCGATGCTGGAACCGAAGGGATGACGCAAGGCAGCGGGACCGCAGCCGGCGATGATCTCTATCGATCGCTCTGTTCGACGTGCCATGGGGCGAACGGAGGCGGATCGTCAGACGGATCCTATCCGTCCTTGACCCGCAACAGCACCCCCGGCGCGGCCACGCCCGAGGATGTCGCCATGACCATCCTTGAAGGCGTCAAAGCTGGCGACGTGGCGGGGCGTAAATCGATGGCGGCCTTCGGCGGCTGGCTGGACGATGGCCAGGTGGCAGCCCTTGCAAATTACGTCACCGCTCGGTTCGGAAATCCCGACGTCAGCGTTACCGCGGCCGATATACGCCAGATGCGGGCCGGCTCGACAACAGGCCAGACAATCATGGTTCTGGCGGCTCAATCACTTGTGGCGTGCGCCGCCGTGTTGATGCTTGGGCTGCTGCTTCTGCTGGCAAGGCGCCTGCGCCGTCGGACCAGTTCAGTGCGCCTCATGTCCGCGCATAGAGATAGGCGGTGATGTCGCGCGCCTCTTGAGGCGACAGATTTGTATTGGGCATGGCCGTGTTCGGGTCTACGTCCCGCGCTCTGCTGATCCAGCGCATCATCGCATCCGGGCTGGCTCGCGATGCCCCGATATATCCTCTTTCGACGACGCCCTGCAGGGAGGGACCGACGGTACCACGGGCGCCGGGCACCCCCGGGATTTCGTGACATCCGCCACAGCCGTTGCGGATCATGGCCGGGACGGCTCGTTGAGGGTCGCCGCCGATCGCCTGCACAAGCGTGGTTTCTCGCAGACTGTTGCTGCGAACCGATCCGCTGGCGAAGACGGCAAAACCGATGACGACAGCCGCCGATGCTCCTGCCAACCACCAGAATCGGGGCGGCGCTTGCTTGGCGGCCTGCCGGTTCATCTGCGCTTACCGCTCTCAGCGCTCAATGCGCTGCCGAAGCACTGGTCCGGCAACGGATTGAGGAGCCGGCTCATTTATTACAGTTCTGCACATTCGATGTTGTCGTGCCGGTCGCGGTGTTGTTGTCGATGTCATTGCCTGCCGAATCTTTGCAGCGGTCAGTCATGCCACCTGATTTCGTTGTGGAATTTGTCGAATTTGTAGTGCTCGGATCGGAAGGATTCACGGACGTTCCAGAGCCGGTGCCGCTGTTGCCGCCGGTATTTCCAGACGTAGCGCCGGTGCCGTCGTTCGAGCCCGAACCGCTGTTGGAGCCGGAACTGTTCGACTGTGCCACTGCCGATGTGGCCAATGTGAGCGCGAGCACAGCGGCGGACAGAAGTTTGACGATCATGGTGGATCTCCTGGTTGGGTGTACCGCCACCAAACCAATCGTTTCCTGATATGTTCCCGGCGAAATCGTGTTCAGCAAGATTCTTGTGAAACAGGTTTTTGTGCCGGCACTGCAGACCGGCTAGCCGCGCGACGGCGGTCGATATAGGTGCGCCGCCTTGGCGTCGTCCGGCCGCGGAAGCAGCGCTGGCCGCATGCCCTCGCCTGAAGCATAGTTGCTCACTGGTGGCCGCTGCCCGCGTCCCCGACCAATGCCCGATCATCCCCGGATCGGAGACAGCTCAATCATCGCCATGAAAGTCATAGCAACGGGCCGAACACGAATATAGCCAGTAGAGCAGGAAAAATCACGGCGATAACTGCGATCGCCCACGTGACAATTCTTCTTGTCCCCCGTTGCTCCTGCTTGCGAGAGATATTTTCAGCCACAGTACGAAATCCTTGCTGCAAAACTCAACCGACGACAAGGCTCAGCGCCCGCATGGTCCTGCCGGACTGTTGGGCCGCGTCCTGGAATGGCCACAGCCGGGCTCACATGCCTACCAACCCTGCCGCCCGTACCAATCGTCGACATCGCGCCGCACGCGGTCCTTTTCGATGCCGTAACGCTCCTGGATCTTGCCTTCGAGTTGATCGCGCTTGCCGGCGATGCGGTCAAGGTCGTCATCGGTGAGTTTGCCCCACTGCTCCTTGACCTTGCCTTTCACCTGTTTCCAGTTTCCTTCCACGCGGTTCCAGTCCATGACACCGTTCTCCCTGTTTTGGAAAGGTCCGGAATAGGAAACGCAATCCAGTCAAGGATGTTCCTGGAAACAGCCAACGCGCTGCCCGATGCCGAATCGGTTGCCAGAGTTATCGCCCCTTGCGGTCCCCGGAAAGCGATGGGTCGCTGCTCATTGCCCAGCAAGCTTGCAGTTGCTGGGATAGGTTTCGATGGTGATGGCATCGCCCGCCGGGGTTTTCGCGTTCCTATAGCTGCGTCTGATCTCGACGTTCACGTCCGGCACCGTCGGCTCGTTTCCCGGAAAGAGACCAACCGACACGCTTGCGTGGACGGCAATCGGAGACGTGCTCATTGCCACCTTGGGCGCGCAGCCGAGCAGCGCAAGGGCCTGCGCATCCGCATCATCCTTGAGCTCCGGCTGCAGTGAATTCTCCACGCACGCCATGAGCGCCGCCGGGTCGGGCATCACTGAAGATGTTTCGCCTGAACCGTATATGGAGGTTGCCGTCACATCGGTCCCGTCGACGACGCCGGTCGTCAGGGTTTGCGCGGCGGGCAAAGTGAATGTGATATGTTCCGACGTCAGCGCCAGGTCGCCGCTGGCCCCGCCGGGATATGAAAGGGCGAGCGGTGCGGTCCAGCCCACGACCAACTTGTCTTCGCGCGCGCAGTCGATGGTGATGGATGCGGCGTCGGCGATGCGGGAAGCGCAGGCCAGCGCCATGAGCGCGCACAGCCCGGTGTGGCCAAATCTTTTGAAGTCGTGCACAGGCTTCATGATCCGAACCGGCTATTGCACGACAAGCTCGACGCGGCGGTTCTTGGCGCGCCCTTCGTCGGTGTCGTTGGATTCGATCGGGCGTGACAGGCCCGCCCCTTCGAATGAGAGCCGGGCGGGATCGATGCCGTAGCCGCCCACCAAGGCCGCGGACACATTGGCGGCGCGGCGGGTAGAGAGATCGAGATTATAGGCGGCGCTGCCCGCATTGTCGGTATGGCCAATGATCTTGAGGCGCAGCGCCGGCTTGTCGGTCAGCACCTTGGCGATCTCGTCCAAAGCCGGCTTCGATTCCGGCTTCACGGCGTCCTGGTTGTAATCGAACAGGATGCCATAAAGATTGACGCTGCCTTGCGAAGCGAGTGAATCCGACAGATCCTCGGGAGCCGCCGTCGCCACCTTTGCGGGATCCATGCCCTTGGCTTCCAGCACGCGCACGAAGACGACGGCCCTGTCCTTGTCCTCGCCGGCCATGGCGCTCACATAGATGGCACCTTCCGGCCGCTCGAGCTTGGCCAGGAGGTAGCGGACATGGTCGGCATAGGCGGTCGATATGCCATTGGTCGGATCGAGCTGTTCGCCCAGCAGGTAGAGGTCGCGCAGATTGCCGACCAGGCACTCCTGATCGGCGCAGGAGAAAAGGATGCTGAAGCCTTTCGCCTTGAGATCGGCCTCATAGCTGCTCGCGACCTCCAGCGAAGAACTGCCGGGCGGCAATTCATAGCGCAACTCGCTGGCTCTTCCCTGCTGCTTGAGCCATTCCGGCCCCGACCTGTCCTTCATGGCATTGCGCTCCAGCAGCGCGCCATAATCATGCGGTGACTGCAGGAACACCAACTCATCGAAATCCTTCGCCTTGCAATAGGCGATCGTCGCGCCCTGGAAACGTCCGACGAACGGATTGTCGGTGCAGCCTTCGGCATCTTCGGCCTGCGCCAGCAAAGAGGAGAGCGCCAGGCCAAGAGCCGTCAGGCCTATCCGAAGAATTCTAGTCCGGTACACATTCATCTCCTTCGACATGCTGGCCTTGTCGGCACGGCACGCACCGGCCGTTCTCCAAGTGATCATTGTGCGAGCAGGTCTGCTCCTCCTCTTGCTCCACAGGGGGGAACTCGCTCTCGCGGCATTTGCCGCGGCGGAACTCCGTGCCTTCCGGGCAACCTCTCGCCTGGTTCTTCTTGCCCCTTCGGTCGCGCACGCATTCACCGTCCTGCCGATGGAAGCCGTCGGGGCATTCAAACCTTCTCTTCTTGCCTCTTCGGTCGCGCACACATTCGCCGTCTTCCTTGCGAAAGCCGTCCGGGCATCCGAACCTTATCTTTATCTCGAAGGCGAGCATCTGCGGCGCCTGATCGAGCTTGCCGTTTTTGCTTTCCGCTTTCTGGACGGAGCAAGGCGCTTCATAGCAGACGTCGGTCAGCGGGGCTCCGGCATGGAGTTCAGTGGGGTGAAAGATCGAAACACCCGCCATGGCCACCATGCCCGCCAGTGTCGCGAAGAACGAGGGTTTCACGGATGCAATCTCCCGATGTCATTTCACTTGGCTCAATTGACGCGATCGATGCACTGGCCACTGGATTCCCTCGTGCCGGTCGGACACACGCAGCCGGACGACGTGCTGACCTGGTCGCCTCTGCATTG
This sequence comes from Mesorhizobium sp. M7A.F.Ca.US.002.01.1.1, assembly GCF_004022955.1. NCBI lineage: Bacteria > Pseudomonadati > Pseudomonadota > Alphaproteobacteria > Hyphomicrobiales > Phyllobacteriaceae > Mesorhizobium > Mesorhizobium sp. M7A.F.Ca.US.002.01.1.1. The sequence continues at coordinate 29,248 of NZ_RZQE01000013.1, forward strand.
CTGTTGTTGCGGTTGCGGTTGCGGTTGCGGTTGTGGTTGTGGTTGTGGTTGTGGCGCGGGGTTGTCGTTCGGGCACTTGCTATACCGGCCATAGACGACCGTGCCGTCCGGACAGGTCTTCTTGCGGACAGGCCTGGTGCCCTGATCCGGCTGTTGTGGCTGCTGATTCTGGTCGCGGATCATGCGGCACCTGCCGCGCCCAAATTGATATCCCTCCGGGCAGCAGTTCGGATAGACCCCGACGGGCCGGTTGGCGGGACAAGATTGCTGTTCCTGCTGTTGATCGCGCATCGGACGGCACTTTCCGCGTCCAAACTGGTAGCCCTCTGGGCAGCAATTCGGATAGGCCCCGACAGGGCGGTCAGCGGGACAGAACCGTTGCCTTGCGCGATCGACGCAGACGCCGGTCGCGGCATCAAGCACCTGGCTCCGGCGGCACTTTACCTGGGCCGGCTGCGGGGAGCGGCATTTGCCATTGCGGTACTCGGTCCCTTGCGGACAGCAATTGGGATAGGCACCAACCGGCCGATCCGCGGGACAGATTCCTGGCTGCTGCTTGATCCTGTTGAGCACGCAGGCATTGCCCTCGGCATGGCTGCCGCGTTTGCAGGCGATGCACCGTCCGGTCCTTGCATCCTTCACAAGGCCGCTGCCGCACTTGACCTCTATGGGTGCCGTCTTCTGAGAACGGCATTTGCCATTACGATATTCCGTACCTTGCGGACAGCAATTGGGGTACGCCCCCATCGGCCGATCGGCGGGGCAGACCCTGGCCTGCACCTGCGGAGCCTGCTTGATCAAGCCAATTCCGCCGCTTCCTGGGCCGGCGGCCTCGCAGGCCTTGCCGGTCCATTTGGTGTTGGCGGGGCAGGCGCACAGGCCATTGCCGGCGAGGATCATGCCGAACTTGCAGGTGGCGGACGGGACGGCGAGGACCGGCGCCGCCTCGGGCGTGATCGGCTTCGAGGTGGAAGCGCCGCCGGTTCCGCTGCAGCTCTTGCCATCCCATCTGGTGTTGGGCGGACAGGCACAGATGCCATTGGCGAGCACCATGCCGCCTTGACAGGTCTGCACGGGCGGGATCAGGGAAACCGTCTTGCAGGACTGATCATTGATGCCGGGCGTTCCGTCCGAGACGTCGGCGCAATTCGAGAACCGGGCTGCCGAGGCATCGCTCGGCAGGCGCACGACCATGTTGAAGTTGCGCGGACCGAACTCGCTGCCTTCGGGGGCATCGAGATCGAGGCGCACGGGGCCGGGCGATGTGCAGGAGAACGGGATCTGCGTCGGCTGCGTCGCGCAGGGCAGTGGCGGCGTGATCGAGACGATCTGCGCCGAGGCAAGCCCCGTCAGTTTGTCGGAAATGGTGACCGGCGCGTTGTGGTCGATCGGCCCCGGATTGAACAGCCTGAGGGCGAAGTGGCAATCGCCGCCCAGGGTGCAGGATTGATCGCCGGTCTTGGTGACCTTGACGCTGAAGGGGTCGAGCTTGACCGACGCGCAGCCTTCATTGTCATTCGGATTGCTGTCAACCGGCGGTACTGTCGCGCATAAGGTGAGCGTATCGTTCTTCTTCCATGTCGCCCCGGCGATCACCACGGCATCGGCATCGAGGAATGTTTCCGGGGGCATCGACACGGCGCTCTGACACGCGACAGTCTGGGTGTCGCCATCCTTCTTGCTGCAGGCGCCGGTGCCTTTTACTGTGAGACCGGCATTGATGAACTGAACGATGCCATTCCGGACCTTGGCGTTGAATGGCGGCGGGCCGACGACCGTATCCGACCCATTGCTCTTCACGCTGACTCTGAAGCGGCACACTTCGTTGATGCCACACTCGCCAACGCCGTTCGGTTTGCCGTTGGGAGGGAGGACCTCGACCATCAGATTAGCGCCCTTATGCACCTCGTCCTTGATGGTGACGCAGCGGCCGGCGAAATCCCTGTCGAACGGACTGGGCTTGGCGTTGGCGGCCGGATTATAGTCGATGCAGTTCGTGTAGGTCGGAGAAACCCTCGAGGTTTTGACCAGCACCCGGCCGCTGAGCGTTTCGCCGGGTTTTAGAACATTCGTGCCCTTGTTGGTCGAGATGCATCCGACGGTGCCATTGGTGGTCGAGCACGCGAAGTCGCCATCGACGGTCTCGATCGTGGTGTCGGTGATGGGCTTGAAATCCTCCTTGATGACAAAGGGGCCGGAAGCAGCGTCAGTTCCGACATTCTTCAGCAAAATTCCGAAGGCGCAACTCGGCACGCAAGAGGTGGCCGCGGTGAATTTCTGGGCCCTGAGCAGCGGGCCTTTGACCAGCGGAATGCTGGCGCATGTCTGTTCGCCGCCCGCGAACGAAGCGCAGGTCTTGATCGCAGTCGCATTCGTTCCGCTGCCGGGCTTGAACGTCATCGACACGGGCACAGTCTTGCCGGGCGGAATTTTCGCCGTCACCGCGGAGGTGCAGGTTACGTCATTGCCGTCCTTCTTGCAGGAGATCGGCGCGGTCACACCGGGGACACTTGCTGCCTCGCCGCCGCCCTCCATCGCGATGTTGGGAAAGGCGCTGCCGTCCGGCTGCGAGAGATGGACGGTGAAGGAGAGCGGCCCATTGAACTCCGCCGCGTCGGCGGGATTGCTGACTGATGTCGTGAAGACGCATCCGCCGCCTATGTCCGAGCATTGCGCCACCGCCGGATTGTGCGCCAGCGCGAGGTTCTTGGGCTGTTCGGGCTGCGGCGCGGGCTGCAGCAGCCGGGCGGTGGCGCAGGACGGTGCAGCCGCGCCTTTCAGCGTGGCGCAGTTCTTCATTTCCTTGACCGCGCCGATGCCCTTGCCCAGATCGGCGGTGAGGGTGATGCTGACGGAGCTTTTCGCCGCGAGCGTGACCGCCGGGTTGGAGCAGATGAAACCCTGCCCCTGCCTGGCGCAGTTGAATTTGGGATCGGAGGCGGCCGAGACGGTGGCGCTGTTGAAGACGGCGCCGTCGCCGGTCACGTCGTCGGTGAACTCGACCGGTCCCTTGACCTCGGCATCGCTTGTGTTGGAAATCGTGACGTTGAAAACGCAGCGGTTTTCGACGCAGGTGGTGAATGTCTTCACCAGGCTGAGCGGCCCCGCGGTCGAGGCTTGCGGATCGACCTGGCCGCCGCCGCCCGGCGGATTGACCTCCTCGATGTTGACCACAGCGCATTGTTCCGGTGCCGGCTCCCGCACCTTGCCACCGCCACCGACGCCATCGCCCTCGTCCGCGCCGCCGGCATCGGCTCCGCCCGCGCCGGCATTCCCGTTGGCGGCGAGCTGGGCTTTGCAGGCATCGAGTTTTTTCTGCAATGCCTGCTTGAGCACATTGCCGGTCAGCGGGTTTATCTGACAAAAGGAGAACACGCCTGTAACCGTCGCCGTCTTCAGGGCGTCTTTGCAGTTCAGGGCCTTCATTTGATCGTTGATGGCGACCACGTCGTTGGCAACAGCGGGGCAAGCCGGTCTTGCGTCACTCTCGGCGACGCATTGCTTAAGCCTGTCGGCTCGTGCCTTTTCCTCCGCCTCAAACGCGGGATCAACCGTGCTGGCGCGTGACATGCAGAAATCGATGTGCTTCTGCACATCGGCCGACCAGCGGGGTTCGGGTCCCTTCATCCGGCACTTTTTCTCGCGGACTAAACTTGCCACCGTAGTCGCGCGGACGGCATATTTTTCACAAAATTTGCTGCTTTTGCACTGCCACCGGTTGCCCATACTCGTAAAGGTGCCGCGGGCACCCGCTCGATTGACCTGATTTCCGGTCGCGCTGCCGTCGGGATTGATCGTGCCCTCATAGTGGCCGGTGTCGCCATGTGCTGCCTTCCAAGCCACATCGAATTCGAATGTGTTTCCGACCACTCTCCCGTTGGTGACCTTGCCGAAGAACGCGCCGCCGCCATCATTCGGAAAATAAAAGACGTCGCCGACGACTTTACCACCACCAACCACACCTCTCTGGTCAGGATCGATCTGCATATGAGTGAAATGGAGTTCCAGGCCGTTGTTCTGCCGCATGGCGAAGGCGTTGTCCTGCAACTGCCATTGGGTGCATTCTTTCGTAACGCTCGACACGCCGCCGATATTGCCGCCGGGATTGTCGATGAAATGCAGAAGGCCCTTGCCCTCGGCGAGCGATGCTGATCGGAAGGCCGCATAAGTAATCAGCGGGCGCCGGCTCATCGGTACCGTAAGCTCGGCCTTCTTCTGCGGCACCGCGGCCGGGGACGTCATCGCGCAATTCTTCACCGTCCTGGTGCCGGCTGGCAGTTCGAGGTCGAAGCGCAGCGAAACGCTTCTTGATTCCTTCGGCCCGAGCGCCGTGGCCGCATTGCCGAACGAACATTTGACCGGCGGGCCACCCTTCTCGCAGGCGAAGGGTGGGGGCAGAGCATCGTCGGAAAGCTTGGCGCCCGCGACATCGATCGTGTCGGTGAAGGGTATGGGACCGGGCACCGGCGCATCGGTGGTGTTGGTGAGCGTGATCTCGAAGGTGCACGGTCCTTTGAGCGGGCAGCTTGCCGGGCCTTTCTTCGAAATCACCACCGGCCCGGTCTGCACCGGCATGTCCGGATCGAGCGGCAAGGTGGCGCAGGCCGGCGCCGCCGGCTGTCCGCCGGCGTCTCCGTCCGGCGGGTTGCCGCCCGCCTCTGGCGCGCCAGGCTCTGGCAGCTTGTTGTTGAGGGGTTCGTCGAAGGCAATCGCGGCCGTCGCCTCGCCGGCCAGCGGTCCAAAGGTGACAGCGGCCTTGCTCTGCACGAAATCGGCTTCGCCACCTTCGGTCGTGTCGATGGTAAAGGCGATCTTCATGGAGCGGCTTTCGCCGGGAGCCAAGGTGAGCTCCGGCTGTTGGCAATCGAGCTCCCGCCCATCGGGCTTGCATTGCAGGCCGGCCGGCACATTCAGGCTGGTAGGGGAATTCTTCGCCTGGCTCTGAGTTCCGACCGACAGGGTCTGTATGACCCGGAAGGGTCCAGTGACTGCATTGGCGCTGGTGTTGGTGACCTTGACCTCGAACTCGCAGGTCCCAGCCTTGGGCGAGCAGCTCGCCGGCACGCCCGAGGCCTGCACCGCAAGACCGTTCGCGTTGCTGGCCGTCGGCGGCGGCAGCGCGGCCGGCTGTTGATTGTTCGCTTTCTGCTGATTGCCTGGAGGCGGCGTCCCGCCGGCGAGGACCGCGCAATTCCTGACCTCTTTCGTTTCCGGCGGGGTATTCGGCGCGAAGACAAGGCGCATATCGAGCTTGCCGTTGGCGGGCACCGGCCCCGGATGCGTACAGGTGAAGGGCGCCGCCTTGCTGCATTGCCAAGGTGCGTTGGGTTCGCCGGTCAGCGTCGCCTGGGGCGCCTCGATCTGCTCGTTGATCGTGATGGGACCTGGAACTTCTGGCCCGTCGTTGCTGACTTCGATGTTGAAGGCGCACCCGCCCTTGGGGGAGCATTTCGGCACGGTGCCCGTCTTGGTCAGCGTGAGCTTGCCGCGGGTCTGGCCGCCGTCACCTTCAACATCGGGAAAGCCGGTCCCGCCGCCGCCGCCGTCGACATCCGGAAAGCCGGTCCCGCCGCCGCCGTCAACGCCTGGAAAGCCGGGCTGGCCGCCGCCGCCCTCGACACCGGGAAAGCCAGGTTGGCCGCCTCCCGGTATACCGGGAAACTGTTCGTCCGAGGCTACGGCTGGGAATCCGCTGCCGCCTTCGCATTGCGAGAGAACGGCAACGCCGCCGGCATGGCCGCGCGCCGCCGCATCATCCTGAGCCGGATCAAGGGCAACGAAGGCAGTTGGAACGTCTGCGCCGGCAGCAGCCTGAAACTGGCTTGCCGCACCAATCTGCAGACCATGGACAGGCTTTTGCCGATCCAGGACATCGCCGGAAGCAAGCAGCGTTCCGCCGCAGGCGGTGAGGTCGAGGCTGCCGTCGGGCTTGTAGGCATATTGCAGCGCCACGCCGCCGCTGGCATCGCGCCGCTCGATGGACTGACCAACAGGATAGGTGAGCGTATCCAGTTGCCAGGCCGATGCTGTTTGCGGATCGTCCGGGGCTTCGGGCGCATAGCGGATCACATCGGTGGGGCCGCCACTGACAAGTGCCGCAAAATCACCTGCATTCTGCACCGCATTGCGCAGCGCCAGGACCATGTCGCCGCTGTTGTCGAAGACTATCGCCGTGACCGTGCCGGGCTGCGAGGCGTCGACGCCGACCTCGATGCGGGCATCCGGCATGAAGGAGCCATCCTCGGCGAGGCCGACGGACCAGATTTCAGGACCTTCCGCGACAGCGTAATAGAGCCGCTTCCCGTGCACCGCCATGCCGTCGATCCGGCGCGCATTCTGCGTAAAACCCCAGGTCGACGGATTGGCCGCGTCGAAGTCCGGAGACGTGACGTCGAGCTGCTTTGCATCATCGGCGACGGCCTCCTTGCCCGCCAGCGGCCCGCCCTGCAGTCCATGATCGAACTGGCCGGCATCGGTGCCGGCAGTCGGGCCCTTGAGCTGATGAACTAGCCCGGTGTCAAGGTCGGAAACATAGAGCGAACGGCTCGCGGGATCGAAGGCAAGGCCGCCGATGCCGGGCCCGCTGTTGATCGCGCCTTCCTTGGAGAGCTCCGCATAGAGGCTGGCCTCGCCCGTCGCGCTGTCTATCTTCCAGATCGCCCCGGCGCCGCCAAAGGGGGCCTTGCCGAACAGACCCTCCATGAACTGGGCGCCGGGAGCCCCTCTCGTCAGCCGGTCGGGCTGTCCGTCGCCGTCCTTGTCGGGGCCGACAATATAGAGGCCAAAGGCGGACGTGGCTGCCGCATAGAGGCCGGGCGTGCCGCGCTCGTCGGCCGGGAGCGTGTCGAAAACCAGCCCGAATACATGGCCGATATCCCCGGCCTTGAAGTCCTTGCGCAGAGGCAGATTAAGCTGCTGGCCGGCCAGCGGCGCGGCAACGAGGCTTCCGTCATAGATGCGCAGCGTGACCCCGTCGGGATCGATGACGGTCTTGGAGAGGGGATCCACGCCTGGCGGCAGCCCCTCGACCTGAAGCCTGACCCCGGCAAAGCCGGAGGCCGCGATATCGCCCGGCTTCAAAACATTCTGCGTCTGGGTGTCCTCGGCCGTCTGGGTGTCCTCGGCACGAGAGGCGGGGGGCATCGACAGCAATGCCACTGTGCCGACAAGCGATGCAATCGCCAGCCAAAACCCAAGGATGAGGAAGGAGCGCGCGAAAGGTAATGCTTTCGGCATTGCCGAGACCCCGACTTAGCGACTGTCCTTGCTCTTCCGGATCAACCGCGAGGAGTGTCGCCTCTCCCCCGCAAGGCACGGCATCGATCCAGAGCCGAGCTGAAAAATGCCGTTAAAAGCCAGGGTCGCCTAGTCATCATATGATGCTAAAATGAGCGCGAGGCAGGGGGCTGCACCAACTTCAGCACGCGGGCCACGAGGCCATGCTCGGCGATAAAGGCCTGGTAGTCCCGATAGATCGGGTCGGCGCTCAAATGCCGTTCCTCGGTCCTGGCGCGCAGGTAATAGACAAGATTGGCGGCGCCCAGCATCAGGCAGGATTGAACCGCCGTGAGCCAGCCCGCACCAGCGACGAACGGCACCGAGATCAGCCACCAGCAAAGATTCTTGCTCAGATAGGCCGGATGTTTCACCCAGCGATAGGGGCCGTTGGTGATGATTCCACGATGGGTGAGGTTGGAGAATCGCAGGCCGAAGGCCGCCGTCGACCAGACATAGATGAAAACCAAGAGCAGAATGGCGCTGCCCCATAGTACATAGAGCCAGGGATAGGGCGCCAGGACCTTGTCCCAATGGAGCTCGTCCAGTTCATATTGAATGTAGTGCCCCTGCGCGTCCACAAACGGCCGGTAGCAGATGAGGCAGATGGCCCAACCACCAATCGTCGGCTCGGTGCTCCTTATGTGACTGTCGATCACCCGCAACGTCAGCGTATAGGCAATCACCGCCAAGAGCACATCCAGAAGGTAGAAGACATCGATGAGCCGGGCGAAGACATCCCGGAAGTCCCACTGCGGGAACAGCGGCGCCGACCACAGCGCGCCGAGATCGTTATTGGCATAGACGAACATCAAGGGCAGGAAGAAAGCCTTCACGAGCCAACCCCGCGCGTGGGCGGCCAGCATGCTCCAGTTCGCCGGACGGTTCCCGGCGAGCAGCAGAGGAAGCTGCGCGTAGGCATCGAAGGGATCGCGCTGCCGGCGGTCGACATGGAGAATGTAGAAAGGCGAAGCGACAATGAGGCCCGGCAGCAGATACAGAGCGGCGTCCTTGAACGGCTGATAGAAGGCGTCGCCATATTCCGGCAGGAGGGCGTATAGCCCCGCAATGCACCCAATGGTCATCCAGAAGCCGACGAGCTTGTGAACAAGCCGCAGCGGATCGACAGGCCGGATCGCGTCCCGCGCCAGTTCCGTGGTGGGATTGAGCTGGACACGGTGGACGAGCAAGTCCACGGCCAGCATGACGGCGGCCGACAAGACCAACACGGCGAGCGTCTTGAGATGGGCAGCTTCAGTCCAGTCGCGCAAAAGCCATACGTTTGCGAGGGCCATGAGCACGCCTGCCATACCGGTCCATTGGCCGCTGGCCGAGCCGGGACATGCCGGGACCGGGGCGGCAGGGTTCTTTTCGCCGCCTTGGGCATGGACACTCTGGTCCACTGGAACATCCATACACGTCTGCCGCCGGACGTCCATTCGATCAAGTCCTGCCGAGCTGACTGAGCTGGATTATCCGCCGCCCAATCCACCCGATGTGCCGCCGCTGGTGTTGCCGGACGTACCACCGCTGGTGTTGCCGGACGTGCCACCACTGGTGTTGCCGGACGTGCCACCACTGGTGTTGCCGGACGTACCACCACTGGTGTTGCCG